>JAFDMD010000022.1 GCA_019306185.1 Deltaproteobacteria bacterium | reverse complement strand
TAATACTATCGCAAGCTTAAGTTTAATAGACGCTATAAATAATATACTACTTAACACAACGCATAATGTTAAGGCTTCCGCCTCTAATTTTTACATTCCTTTTAATAATGATAAGTCAAAATTCTGGTTTTCGATTATTAATAAAAAATATGATTATAGAAATATGGAGGAGAATATCGAAACAATAGGATTTGATACAAACATATTTGACAACCTTTTAATCGGCGTAGCATATTCCAACGGAGACATAACAGCCGATGATATAGACATGGACAAGTCAATATATTCCTTATATGGAAGGTTTTGTCTTTAGATAAAAATAAAGATTTGGTATCGGTTAATAATATATCAAATTATATCGGGGCGGATTATACAATAAATTTTGATAATTTTAAGTTAATTCCGAGAATAGGTTTAACTACAATATATAATTCTGATAGTCATACTGTAGTTGCAGATACGGGATTAAAATTTAAAGCGAATATAACCGATAATTTGGAGTTTACTAATGAAATAAAATTTTCCGACCTTATTAAAAGTAAAGAAATAGATAAAACTGTTTTTGATAATGTAATAACAAACGAAACCGGTTTTAATCTAAAGTATAAAAAAATAACCGCCGGCTTAATATACGGCTTTTCAAACGGCGGTGAAATCTCTTCGAACCGATTAGGATTTAATCTTATTTATAATTTTTAAAAAAAAGGGAAGAGAGAGGAAGAAAGGATAAAAAATGAGCCGTTATCATCATAGTTTTGACGGAGCAAGATGGTATAAATTCGATTTTCATACTCATACTCCGGCATCTACAGATTACGGACAAAACAACATAACCCCGGAACAATGGCTTCTACATTATATGAAAGCGGAAATTGACTGCGTAGCGGTTACGGATCATAACTCGGGGCAATGGATTGATAAGATAGAAAAGGCGTATAAAGAATTAGAAGCTTCGAATAACCCTAATTTCAGACGGCTTTTTATATTTCCCGCAGTAGAAATAAGCGTTTCCGGCAATATTCATCTGCTTGCAATACTTGGTATGGATAAAAACTCTTCGGATATATCAAGGCTTCTCGGAAACTGCGGATATAAAGGCAGCGAAGGAGAAACCAAAACCGAAACCAAAAAATCGTTTATTGAAGTAGTAGAAGCAATAACCGATTTCGGAGCAATTGCCATACCAGCCCACGTAGATAAACAACGAGGACTATTTAAGGAAGAAAAAGGCAACGCGTTAAAAGATATTCTTAACATGAAGCAGCTATACGCATGCCAGTTAGAAGATAAAAATTATAACCTTCCGGAGTTATATAAATCGGAAAAAACAGACTGGGCTTTTGTATCGGGAAGCGATGCTCATAAATCGGAAGAGGTCGGAAGAGCATACACATGGGTTAAGATGGGCGAACCCTGTTTGGAAGGCTTAAAGCTTGCCTTAATGGACGGCGGAGATTTTTCTTTAATCCGCTCCGACAAATTCGAATCCGATCTTAATCCTAATACTTACTCCGATTTTATAATTAAAAGTATCAGTATTAAAAATGCCCGCTACTGCGGAAACGGCGACCCTCTTAATATAGAATTTAATCCTTGGCTTAACTGCATTATAGGAGGCAGAGGAACAGGCAAATCTACAATCATAGAATTTTTGAGAATAGTTATGCGCGAAGAAGAGGAGCTTAAAGCCTTAAGCGAAGACTCCGAACCGTATAAAACTTTTGTAAACTTTAAGCGGACAAGCGAAACAAGGGAAGATAAAGGAGCCTTATGCGAAGATACCGAAGTAACAGCCGAATGCCTTCTTAATAACTCCGAATTCTTAGTTGGATGGGCAAATAACGGCTCTTTGCCTGCAATTATGGCAAAGGATGAAAACGGCGTCTTCATCAATAATAGCCTCGGCGAAGTTTCAAGCCATTTTTCCATAAGAATTTACAGCCAAAAACAGATATTTGAAACAGCATCCAATCCTCAAGTATTATTAGATATTATTAATAAGGCTCTGAAAACGGAATATCAACAATGGAAAGAGCAATATGATCAAAAATGCGCTTACTATAAATCGCTAAAAGCGCGAATAAGAGAATTTGAAATAAAGATTAAAAAAGAAAATGTTTTAAAAGGAGACCTTGAAGATATAAACAGAAAACTTGCTATCTTCCGGCAGGGCAAATATGCCGATATATTAAAGCAATATACGCAAAAATATTATCAGAATAAAGAAATTCAAAGCTTTTTGGCTTCTTTGACGGAAAACTATCAATCAATAGAAGATATTAATATAGAAGCCGCAACCCCCGACTTTAAAATTTTTGAAGATACGAATGAAATTAAAAAAATTTTTAAAGATTATATACAAAAAGCAAAAAAGCTTAATAATAACCTATCCGAATTAAAAACCGAATTTAATAAACTTATTCAACAGGCGAACCTGTCTTTGAAAAATACGACTTGGCAAAACGATTTTAATAAAACAAAAGCGGATTATAACGCTTTTATTGCAAAACTGAAAGCCAAAGGGATTGCAAATCCTAATGAATACGGACAATTTATACAGAACAAACAGATAATCGAAACCAAAATAAAAGAGATTGAAGATTTAAAAAAAGAAAAAAAGACGGCTGAAAGCAAAACTGATAATCTATTGAATGATCTTAAATCGCATCGCATAAATCTTACCGAAAAAAGAAAAAAGTTTATAGATAAAGTATTAAAAGAGGATTCCTTTATTAAAATAGAGATAGAAGAATGCGCATATAAAGAAAATCTTGAACTCCGTTTACGAAATTTAATAAATTGCGAGCGGGGATTTGATAAGGATATTGAAAACCTTTTATCCGGCTTGCAAAAAGCCTCGGATTCTAACTCGCGTTTTGACGAGATCGCATCTCTAAAAAAACGGATAAGAAAGTTAAAGTCCGGACAGCATATAAAAAGCATGGCTGACGAAAGATTTTTAACCCGTATTCAAGATAATGTATCCGAAGACATGATAGACGATATTGATTTATGGTATCCGGAAGATAAGATTAAGGTTTTTTATAAACGGGAAAAAGAATATGTTCCTATAGGGCAGAGTTCGGCAGGTCAAAAAACCGCCGCTATTTTGGCTTTTCTTTTACAATACGGAAAAGAGCCTATTATATTAGATCAGCCCGAAGACGATTTGGATAATCAATTGATATTTGATCTTGTAGTAAAACAGATACAGGAAAATAAAAAAAGACGCCAGATAATTATAGTAACCCATAACCCTAATATAGTTGTAAACGGAGACGCCGAAATGATTAATGTTTTGGATTTTCAAAAGGGACAATGCAAAACGGTCGCCGCAGGCTGCCTGCAGGAAAAAAAGATAAGAGAAAAGATATGCAAAATTATGGAAGGCGGAAAAATTGCATTTGAACAACGTTTTAAAAGAATAAATATAGATTAATTATGTTTGATACAAAAACCGAACTTATAGAAAAAATTAATTTGGCAGAAGATTCCGAGTTGGAACTTAAAAGCGTTAGATTAAAAGAGGGAAAAATTGCTATTTCGAGAGATAAGATAGCAGACGAAATCGCGGCTTTTGCCAATAGCGCAGACGGAATAATTATATTCGGAGTTGACGATAAAACCAAATTAATAGAAGGGATTGATTTAGATAAATTAGACGAACTTGAGACAATAATAAGAGATATTGTAAACGATTCTATTAAGCCGCCTGTTTCGGTTAAAATTATAACAATGAATCTTCCGAATATAAACGGAGATTCGGTTCCTGTTTTAAAGGTTGATATTTTAAAAAGCCTTTTTGTTCACGAAAGCCCCGGAGGATATTTGCAGCGTATAGGAAGTTCCAAACGAAAGATGCAGCCCGAAGCTTTGGCAAGATTATTTCAACAAAGAAGCCAAACGCGAATAATCCGTTTTGACGAACAGCATGTTCCGGATACAAGCATATCCGATTTAAATAAAGATCTGTTTAAAAAATTTGATTTTAAAACCAATGATTCTTTTGAAACAATTTGTGAAAAATTAAAACTTATAACAAAGGATGAAGCGGGTAATAAACGCCTTACTGTTGCCGGAGCGCTGCTTTGCGCTGATAACCCCGAAAAATTTATTCCCAACGCCTTTATAGAGGCGGTTGCGTACAAGGGCTTGGCAAGAAATTCCAATTATCAAAACAATGCAAAAAAAATTACGGGTCCGTTAGATAAACAGATAATAGAAGCGGTAAAATTTATACAAGCCAATATGAAAATAAAAGCGATTAAAGATCCGGGGCGCATTGACATTCCGCAGTTTAGCATAAAAGCGGTATTCGAAGCGATAGTAAATGCGGCGGCTCACCGCGACTATTCTATATTCGGCTCTAAGATAAGATTGTTTATGTTTGACGACAGACTTGAAATATATTCGCCCGGAACAATTCCGAACAGTATGACTATAGAAAGCCTTCCTTTGCGTCAATCTACAAGAAACGAGCTTATAACAAGCCTGCTTGCAAGGTGTAAAGTTGATATTACAGAAACAAAACAGTTTATGATGGAAAAACGGGGCGAAGGGGTTCCGATAATTATTGATGAAAGCGAAAAATTATCCGGTAAAAAACCGGTTTATCAATTGATTGACAACAGCGAATTGTTATTAACGATCTATTCGTCTTAAAATAAAAAACGCTTAAAGCTTTTAAAAGCTTTAAGCGTTTTTGTATTATATGGTTAACTATTTTGCGGCGGCGCGCGCATCGTCAAGCCATTTGTTCCAAGTATCCTGATTATCCGCTATCCATTTATCTGCATGACGGCTTATGTCTTTGTCTGTTTTTTCTCCGTTGTTCATTAAGGTATTTTGAGCGTTAATATCGTTTAAGGGAATGGTCAATACTTCAAAGAATTTTTTTGCGGCGGGGTTTTTTTCCAAAAAGCTTTTATTTGCTACAATTCTAATATCGGATACTACAAAACCGAGTTTTATAGGATCCGTAACCGCGCCTTCTACGCCGGATGCCGTCATTCGATCTACCGCGGCTTTTTGAGAGTCTTTAGGCGCTATTTCCGGAACATTAATCCACATTACATCTTTTCCCGGTTTTAATTTAAAAATTGTCCAGTTTGGCGCCCATGTATAGAAGAATATGGGCTCTCCGCTTTTAAAGCTTCCCAAAGCCGCAGCCATGCCTGCTTCGTAAGCCGCGGTAACCGGATTTATATGGTCTTCCAGCTCGTAAACTTTCATGTGATGAGAAATAACGTTTTCGCATCCCCAGCCCGGCGGACATGCGGTAAGGTCTGCTTTTCCGTCTTTGTTTTTATCAAAGGCTTTTTTTACCTCTTCTCGTTTAAAATCGTCTAATGATTTGATGTTATATTTTTCAACGGCATCTTTTGAAACAAGATAGCCCTGTAAGCCTCCGGCTTTAACCACATATCCTATTGCCTGAGCGCTTTCGGAAAAATTTTTCGGCATTTGGCTTTCATGGTTGGGAAACCAGCCGTTTGCCCAATAATCTACGTCTCCGAGCGTTAACGATTTATAGAATATGGGGTTTTGCAGATCTTTGGGCGCTTCCGCTTTGTATCCCAAAGCTTCCAAACCTTTTCGGACTAACGCTTCCTGAAAAAAACCCGTGTTCCAAGTGGCTCTTGCGGGCTTAACCGTTATTCCTTTACCCGGCAGGTTTTGGTCTGCAAACGCGCCGACAGAAAAAATCAGCATAAAAACCGCTACAATTAATAAAACTTTTTTAAACATAATATCCTCCTTTGTTGTTAAATGGTTTTGCATAACTTCGGATTTTGCTCATTTTCTGCGTTATGCTTGGCTATTTATTCATAAAAATTTCTGAATAAACAAAACTATTTTTTGGATGCAAGCGATTGAGTAATTCTGTCTAACACAATCGCCATTAACACTATCCCTATGCCTCCTACTACGGCTCTGCCTATATCAAGGGTATTTAATCCTAATATTACCGGAGAACCCAGCCCGCCCGCTCCTATCATAGAAGCAATAACCGCCATAGAAAGCGCCATCATTATGGTTTGGTTTAATCCCGCTAATATTGTAGGCATTGCAAGGGGAATTTGAACTTTAAATAACACCTGGCGTTTGGTAGCGCCGAACGCCATAGCCGCCTCTACAAGTTCGGGGTGAACTTGTCTTATTCCAAGAGAGGTTAAACGTATTATGGGAGGCAGCGAAAATATTATGGTAGCCAAAACGCCGGCTACGTTTCCTATGGAAAAAAGCATTACTATCGGCACAAGATATACAAACGCAGGAGTTGTTTGCATAGCGTCTAGAACCGGTCTGATTCCCGCTTCGAATTTATCTCTGCGTCCGGATGCAATCCCTAGCGGGACGCCTAATATAACGCAAAATATTACTGCGGATAAAACCATTGCCAAAGTTGTCATAGCCTCGCTCCAAAGCCCTAAAAATCCTATAAAGAGCATTGAAAAAGCGCTAAATACCGCCATTTTCATACCGGTAGATCTCCATGCTATAACGGCTATGATACAGATCGTTAAAATCGGAGGCGCGGCATTTAAACCTTTGTCTAATGATGTTAAAATTTGTTCTACGGGCCATTTTAATGTTTGGAACAGATCCCTGTAATTATCTACAAGCCATTCCACGAATTGGGAAAACCATATATCCAAAGGGATTATTTTATCTTTAAACATAATATATTTCTCTGTTTTGTTATAGTTATTAAGTTTTGGTGTCGGTTCTATGTAATGTTTTTAAAAATCGGTTTTTTGAAACTACTCCTTTATAAAGGTTGTTTTGGTCAACTACAGGTATGGGAAAAGGAGACGAAGCTACTTCGGGCAGTATTTCCTGCATTGAATCCATTAAACTTACGGGTTTTGCTTTTTCCAAAAAAGCCTGCTCAAGCGGAGAATCCGGCTTTCCGCTCTCCATAGCCTGACGTAAGGATTCCGGCGAAACAACTCCCAAAAAGCGGCGGTTAGCATCTAAAACATAAAGAAAATCCCGATCGTAGCCGCTGATTAATTCATGAGTTGCTCGGACGCTTCCTTTTTTACTTTTTATAATTGTAGGATAACTGTCTCGAACTATATCGCCCGCTTTTATAACATGGGTGGGATCTACGCCTCTGAAAAAGGCGCGAACATAATCATCTGCCGGATTTTGCAAAATTTCTTCGGGCGAGCCTACCTGAACAACTCTTCCGCCTTCCATTATTGCTATTGTATCTCCGATTCTTAAAGCTTCGTCTAAATCGTGCGAGATGAATACGATTGTTCTTTGTTGTTCTTCCTGTAGTTTTAAAAGCTCGTCTTGCATTTCGGTTCGGATTAAAGGGTCTAAAGCGGAAAAAGCTTCGTCCATTAATAATATGTCGGGATCTACCGCCAAGCCTCTTGCAAGCCCTACCCGCTGCTGCATTCCTCCGCTTAACTGTTTGGGATATAAATCTTCTAATCCTGCCAAACCTACCTGCGCCAAAGCCTGGGTTGCCCGCTCTTTTTGCTTTTTTTTATCAACTTTTGCAAGTTCAAGCCCGAAAGCCGCATTTTCCAAAACCGTTAGATGCGGCATTAATGCAAATGATTGAAAAACCATGCTCATGTTATTCAGACGAAATTTTACAAGCTGATCTCGGCTCATTTCGGAAACATTTTTCCCGTCAACATATACGTCGCCGGCTGTAGGCTCTATTAATCTGTTTAACATTCTAACGATTGTAGATTTGCCGGAGCCGGATAATCCCATCACAACAAATATTTCTCCGCTTTTTACGGCAAAATTTGCATTATTTACTCCTACGCTCATACCTGTTTTATCAAATACCGCCTGTTTATTCATTCCTTTTTTAAGCATTGATAAGGCATGCTTGGGGTTTGAGCCGAATATTTTATAAAGATTTTTAACTACTATTTTATCTTCATCCATATTTCTCCGCCTTTATTATTATAAAATTTCTCTTCGACGCGTTCGTTGATACTACGCTGCAAATAGATACCCTTTGCATAACAAAAAAAATCCGATTTGCCCTCTGTTATTTCAAATCCGCGCCTGCTATGTAATTCGGACATAAGTCTTCTATTTTTTAACAAGCCGTATATTGTATTAACTCGAAGCCAGCCCTGCATACTCGAAAACAGGAACTCGGATCGTTTTAACAGGTAAAAGTTTCTTTTTGGCAAGACGGATTAACTTGTCCGCAACTTCCGGCGAATAAGTTTTTTCGCCGCATTGAACGCAAACTTCGGCAGGCGCGTTTTTGATAAAAAAATAATCGTTTTTATTGTCATAAATAAATGTTACCTTTTGCGCCTTAACTTTCCCTCCGCAAAATACGCACTGCATTTTTCACCTCCTAATTCGACAATTAATCCATTCTGAAATTTTCGGTTCATAAGTAGTAACTATCACTAAATTAGGCGGAAGAGAAACTTGAACATGCAACTTACGCCCGGCTTTTGTTTTGCCGTAAATAAGGCGACTCGGAAAATATTTATCTTTAGGACATTCTTCGATAGTTTCGCCGCTCAAAATTGCCTCTGTAATTTCAAAACGCTCAATAGACCTTTGAATCATTCTTTTAATTGCATGCTCGGAAATACGATATTCCCCTTTTTGAATCTCATCTTGAATTTCGGCTATTGACATTAAGTTTCTCTTTCCGCCTATAGATACAGGGCAAGCCGTATTTATCGGTTAATCAGCTTGTGTTTGCCTGTTAAATTGACTGCGAACTTCAATACAACTTATACTGCGCTCTTCATTCGGCCAGTTACTATTAAGACCTAAATCTTCACGTAACTCCTCCAAATTCTGAAAGTCGATTTTTCTTAATTTCGGACTTTCGGATTCGTTAGTATCATCAAACCAAAGAATAGCCGGCAATACGGCGTTTTTAAATGTAATAAACATCCCAATCCTGCTTAAATCGCCGTTTGTAGGAGACTGCCGGCAACCGGATCTGATAAAACCCAATTATGGAAACCAAATACAAATAATCGAAATAAGAATTAACCATAAGAAAGAGGAAGCAACTTGATCATATGTAGCAGCAACTTTTCGGAGATAATATATAATATAAACTAATTAATTATAACTACCTACGCCGCATAAATTTTTATATATTATTCTTATTTGAAAAAATCAACTTATAAAATGAATATAATATTAAAGCTTTTAAAAAATATATCGGATTTAATTTATTTTTTCTGAGATTTTATTGATTTTTTTACGCAATTGAGGGGCATAAGAAGAGCTATCGCCAATATCGTCGCAGCGTTTCCATCTGTCGATTAAACTTGATTGACGAAATCTGCGAACTATCATAGAAGAACGGCTAATCTTTATAAGCCCTCTAACTCCGCCAGCCTTTTTGTATATTTTTCTTCGGCTTTTTCAAGCCGATAGGTTGATTGTTCGTATTCTTTAAATTGGGCGTCTATTATTTGTCTGCATAATCCGGTTTCCTGCGAAAGTTTTGCAAGCTTTGGTCCTTCCCCTTTTTTAGATGCTTCTATGATTTGGTTGTTTATAAGCGCTATCTTTTTTTCCGCCGTATTTATTTCTTCTTCCAAAAGGGCTATTTTTTTTTGTATCGGCTTTGTTGTTTCGATTTTTTCGGCAAGTATGTCGGAACGAAGCTTCCGAAGCTCTTTTTTTCCTATTTTTTCCGTTTGCGTTTCTGTAATTTTTTTAAAATTTGCTTTTTCCCCGCCGGTTTCTTCGTCATTCCATCCTCCTTTTTCCAAAAAATCGGCGTAAGTTCCGTTGAATAGAAAAACTTTTTCATCCCGAAATACTATCAGTTTTTGAGCAATTGCATTTAAAAACATTTCATTATGGGTTGCCATTATTACCGCGCCGTTAAAATCATCCAAAGCCGCTAAAAGAGCGCCGGCGGAATCCATATCAAGATGGTTGGTAGGCTCGTCTAATAATAAAAGGTTTAAAGGGGTAACGAGTAGTTTGCCAAGTATTACTCTTGCTTTTTCTCCGCCGGAAAGAATCCTTATTTTTTTTAAAGCCGCATCCTGTTCAAACATCATTGCTCCGGCTATGTTGCGAGCTATCTGCTGATCCGTTTCTTTATCTGCATATAGTATTTCTTCCATAACGCTTCTTTCCGGGTTTAGGCTTAATATGTTTGTTTGTTCGTAAAATCCGATTTGAGCGTTAGAATTGTATGTCATTTTACCTTCTTGCTGTTTTAATACTTTTGCCAAAATTTTAAGAAGGGTTGTTTTTCCTTTTCCGTTTCCGCCTACAATGCATATTTTTTCGTTTGGAGTTAGACTAAAATCTAAGTTTTTAATAAGCGGATTATTTTTGTCGTAACCGAAACTAATGTTTTCGGCTCTTATAACATATCTGCATTTAACCGGCTTTTCTCTAAAAGAAAATTCAAGGGTTGTAATTGATTCAAGCTTATCTTTTTTATCCTGTTTTTCCAAAGTCTTGACTCTTGACTGCACAAGTCCGCCTAATCTTGCTTTTGCTCGAAATCGGGTTATAAAAAGCTGTATCTCCTGCCTTTTTCGCTCGTCGTTTTGTCTTGTTTTTTCATATATTTCTTCTTCCGCAGCTATTTGATAATAGTATTTTTCGGTATTACCTTGAATTTTACGCATTTTTTTTCTATGAATTCCTACTGTACAGGTTATAACTTTATCCATAAAACTACGGTCGTGGGTTATAAGTATAAGTTCGCGGGGCCAGTTGTTTAAAAATTTTTCAATCCATCTTATCGAGGTAATATCAAGATAGTTTGTAGGTTCGTCCAAAAGAAGCAAATCCGGCTCGGAAAGAAGAGTTTTTGCAAGGTTTAAACGAATCTGAAATCCGCCGGAAAATTTATATGGACTTTTGTTAAAATCCCGTTGACTAAACCCTAGCCCCGTAAGTATTTTTTCTACTTTCCAAACGCTGTCTTTTTCATTATGATTAAGTCCTATTATTCCTTCTTTTAAAATGGTGTCTTCTTTAAAATCTATTTGCTGCCGAACGTATCCTATGCGGTAATTTTTCGGAATTTTTATATTCCCTTTATCCTGCGTTTCGTATCCTGCAATTATGTTAAACAGGGTTGTTTTTCCGTGTCCGTTTCTGCCTACAAGCCCGATTCTTTCTTTTCGGTTTAACTTAAATCCGGCATCTTTAAAAAGGATGTTTCCGCCGAAACTTTTTGTTATGTTTTGTATGGTTATCATTTCTATCGCGTCTCTGCTCCGTATCTTTGCAATTTTGTATCTTTAATTTCTTAAACTGCTTCTACAAGTTAAAGTTCTTGCAACATTGTCTCCTGTTCCTTCCTGCTTTTGTAAAATAAATGTTATTAAAACGGAACGTATTTCGGTATGCTCCGTTGTCGGGATATTGTTGTATCCGTAAAACTTAAAGGTAAGATCGGTTATATCTTCCAAAAGAGTTTGGTAGCTTTGGCTTGGAGTTTTTTCATAAAGTATCTGTTTTAAAGTTTTTTCTGACGGATCAAAATAATAGGTTACTCTTTCAAAATCGTCATTGTCTATTTTGCCGTTTAAGTTTTTATCGGAGGTAATTCTTATTTTCGAAGCCGAAGCCTCTTCGAATCCTGCATTCGCGGTATATAACGGATCAAGTCCCGCCATTTTTATATCAGCGCTTATTATTTCCATAGCCGCTCCGGCATCGTTTAATAACCATAGCCGGGTATTTTCCGTTATATATGTTTTATTAAAAACCGCGAAGAATCCGAAAATCGATAATATTAAAATCGAAAATACTCCAATGGTTATAACCGTTTCCATAAGAGTAAAACCAGATCTGTCAAAAACTATTTTAAAGGTTTTTTGTTTTTTGTTTTTTTTAATGTTTATCAATCGATTCACAATCTTGAAACGCCCATGAATAGATTTTATTCGGCAAGCCTTACTCCGAGTCTTTCCGTTTAAAGTCCGCCGTCCGGCTTTTCGGAGGTTGTCGTCTCCTTTCATAATTATCTAAATATAACTTAATCAAAAAAAATCGAAGCTTCAAGACTTATCGGCTTATTTACGCCGATTTTTTCATCCGTTACGGTTACTATGATTTTTTTACTAAAAGGGGTTTTATCAGCTATTTTCCATTTAAGATTATAAATGCCGTCCGAAGATCCGTCCGGGTTTATCGGGTTATTCGGATCTTGATAGTCTCCTTGTTTAAGATCGTCAATGCCGCAATTTTTAAAGTATTCCATTTTAGATTCCGCAATGCTTACAACCTGATTAATCCTATAATTTAAAGTATTATTTTTAACCGAAGCAAGAAGCATTGCGGTTATGCTTATTATGCTCGTCGTAAAAACAAACATGCCGATTAAAAGCTCTAACAGAGTAAATCCTTTTGAATTATTTCCATTTAACATTTATTCTTCCTGTTCTGGAAAGAGATATTGTTTTGCTTTTATTATTTCTTTTATTCGCCAAAACAACGCTTCCCAAACGGCAGCCCAAATTTCCTGTAGGTTTGAAACGTAATCTGTTTTTTGGAAAATTAGAGGATAAATATATTCCCGCGGGAAGCAGTCTGTTGATAACGGTTTTTTCATCCGCATCCTGATTCCAGTCTTGCGGATTTTTGCCGTTATCAATAAAAACCGTATAACTATCTTCATAAAAATTTATTACAGCGTATCCTTTTTTATTTATGGCAAAAAGCTTTGCAGCCTGAAGATCGGACTGCATGTCTCTTATTGCCGAATTTAATTTGAAATCCGCGCTTAAACGGATAAAATGAGGCGCGGCTATTGCAGATAATAGGCTTATAACAGCCATTGTTATTATAAGTTCATAAAGCGTAAAGCCAGCGTCTTTCATCCTCGCTAAAACTCAACTTTAGGAGCGGTTTGCGCCTCTTGAACAGATTTAAAGTACGGTTTTTCGGAAAAATTAAACATTCTTGCCATAAACGCCCGCGGAAACTGTTTTATATATATATTATAATGTTTTGCGGATTCGTTAAATCGTCTGCGCTCTACGGTAATACGATTTTCGGTTCCTTCAAGCTGATTCTGCAAAGCCAAAAAGTTTTGGTTTGCTTTAAGATTCGGGTAGTTTTCGGTTACTGCCATTAAACGCTGCAAAGCTCCTCCCAAACTGTTCTGGGCTTCTTGAAATTTTTGAAACATAGCCGGATCATTTAAAACTTTTTCGGATATATTAAATACGCCCCCTACTTTTGCTCTTGCTTGGGTAATGTTTTCAAAGGTCTTGTTTTCATGAGCCGCATAACCTTTTACGGTTTCCACAAGATTCGGTATTAAATCGAATCTGCGCTGATATACATTTTCTACCTGACTCCATTTTTCTTTTACATTCTCTTCAAACATAACCATATTGTTGTAGGTGTTTTTAATAAAGGATGTAAATATTAAAAAAAGAAGTATTAAACCTCCTATTACGCATAAAGTGATTTTTTTATTTTTTGTCATTTTTGTCCCTCATTTAAGGCATTTTAAAATATTGCAAATTTTTTAAAAAAATATATATAGAAAAAAGATTTGTCAATAAGTCATTATAGTCATTTCTTGTAGAAAAGCCTTCTATTTTGCTTGAGGCAAAACTTTTATCTGTTGTTTAAATCAAGCAAAAGAGGGCTTTTTTCTACGGAAACCGTTTAATAATAATATTTTATTTACAAGGAGATATAACATGGATTTTAAATTATCCAAAGAATTAGAGATGCTGCGTAAAGCCGCGATTGAATTTGCAAAAAAAAAGATCGCCCCTTTTGCAGACGAATGGGATGCAAATAATTATTTTCCATATAAAGAAGCGATACTGCCTATGGGAGATCTTGGATTTTTCGGCGCTGTTATTCCCGAAGAATACGGCGGCGAAGATATGGGTTGGCTTGCGGCTATGATAATTACCGAAGAGATTGCAAGAGCCTCCAGCTCGTTAAGGGTGCAGATTAATATGCAGACGCTCGGATGCGCTTATACCATATTAACTTACGGATCAGAGGAATTAAAAAAGAAATATATTCCGAAACTTGTATCCGCCGAATATGTAGGCGGTTTCGCTATTACGGAGCCTAACGCAGGCTCGGACGTAATGTCTATGCTTTCCGCTGCCGAAGATAAAGGAGAGCATTGGCTTGTAAACGGTTCCAAAACTTGGATTTCGAATGCGTATTATGCGGATGTTCTTATATATTACGCTTATACCGATAGATCTGCCGGATCAAAAGGGCTTTCCGCATTTGTTTTGGAGCCTAAAAATTTTAACGGGGTTAAAACCACAGCCCTTGAAAAGATGGGTTCTCATTCTTCGCCTACCGGCGAGGTTTTTTTAAATGATACGAGAATACCGAAAGAAAATATTCTCGGAAAACCGGGAGACGGAGCAAAAATTGTTTTCAGTTCTCTTAATCATACCCGTCTTTCCGCTGCCGCAGGAGGCGTAGGACTGGCTCAGGCATGTTTGGATGTTGTAATTAAATATGCAAACGAAAGAAAACAGTTCGGGAAACCTATAGGCGCTTTTCAGATGAATCAAGATATGATAGCTCAAATGTCAACCGATATAGAAGCGGCAAGACTTTTGGTATATAAAGCTGCATGGACTAAAGATAACGGCAATTTAAACAACGGGTTAGATGTAGCTCAAGCAAAATATTTCGTTGGCGAAACCGTTACAAAGTGTGCAAATTATGCAATGAAAATTTTGGGAGCCTACGGTTATTCCACCGAATATCCCGTAGCTCGTTTTTACAGAGACGCTCCTACCTATTCTATGGTTGAGGGTTCGACTAATATTTGCAAATGGATTATCGCATTAGACAGACTCGGCATAAGAAAGGCAAACAGATAGCCGAAGATACAGAGTAACAAAGAGCAGAGAGAGGCTGCATGCAACGTCTCTACTCTGCAACTTTGTATCTTTGTTTAATTGTCCGAGAAGCAAGTTTTTCTTACTTGTAATGTCAACAAACAATTTTTCTATCGCGCCATTTCGACTATCAAAGCGAGAAGAAATCTCATAATAAAAATATAAAAAAAGAAAGGTAAAATATATGGATAAAGAGACCGTAGAAAAAACAAAAAAAACCGCCGCTCTTTATTTTAAAGATGTAACGGGAGAAAAACCTTACGATTTATGGAAATCTTTTGATAAAGAGATTGCAAACGATTTGTCTCTTTTTATAACCGGCAAAATGTATGCAAGAGAAAAACTGCCGCATAAAACCCGCCAGCTTATTACCGTAGCCGCATTAACCGCTTTATCCAAAACAGAGGAGTTAAAACTTCATATTCAAGCAGGATTAAACGTAGGATGCACAGCGGAAGATATAGCCGAAGTAATTTTTCAAACTATGATCTATGCGGGAGTTCCTGCCGGAAACTCGGCTTTAAAAGCTTTACGGGAAGTTATAAACCAAAAGAAACCATAAGATATGAAAATAATAAAGGGATTTCTCGCTTCGCTTGACAAGACAGGCTTCTTATTAGAGAAAATACCCGTTATTAAAAAATCTTAATCACAAAAAAGAATGATTAAATTACGCCGGATAACAAAGTAGTTTGTTATCCGGCGTAATTTAATATTTAAAAAGATCCGTTTCGGTAACCGCTCCTTCAGACGGAGTCTGTTCCACAGGCTCCGTTCCTTCTTTAAAGCATTCTATAATCGTTTTTTCGGAATCGGGACCCGCAAGCAGTCCTGTTTTTGCATCTATTTTTGTAAATATAACCCCTTCCGGAATTTGAAAAGCCGTTACGGGTTTATTTTCAAGCGCTTTTTGCATAAAATCTATCCATATCGGACTTGCGGCTTTTGCTCCTGTTTCATGTTTGCCAAGAGATTTCCTTTCGTCAAATCCTACCCATACCCCCGTAATATATTCCGGCGAATATCCTACAAACCAAGCATCGTAAAAATTATTAGTAGTTCCTGTTTTGCAGGCAACGGGTCTTTTTAAAGCTTTTGCTCTTCGCCCTGTCCCTTCCCGCACTACGCTTTCAAGTAAACTGGTTACTATATAAGCCGTATTTTCTTCTATTATTTTCTCTTTTATTTCGGAATGCCGTTCCAAAACATTTCCGTTTCTATCAATAATTTCGGTTACAAAAACAGGCTCTATATAAAAACCTTTATTTGCAAATATCGAATACGCGGTTACAAGTTCAAAAAGGGTTACGTCCGAAGTGCCAAGGGCAAGCGATAGATTTTTAGTTAATTCCGATTTAATCTTCATTTTTTTTGCATAATCTATCGCATAATCTATCCCTATATCTTTTAATATTTTTACGGTTACCACATTTCTTGATTTTGCCAGCGCTTTTCTTAACAGGGTATGACCATAAAATTCTTCTTTGTAATTTTTCGGCTTCCATACCTTATCCTGCCACGGGTTTACAAATACAACGGGGGAATCTATAAGAACTGTCGCCGGAGTATAACCTTTATCTAATGCCGCAGAATATATTATAGGTTTAAATGCGGAGCCGGGCTGCCTTAACGCCTGAATCGCTCTGTTAAACTGACTTTTTTTAAAATCAAACCCGCCTATCATAGCTTTAACTCTGCCTGTTTCGGCTTCCATACATAATAAAGCCGCCTGCGCTTCGGGATACTGCTCCCGCTCTATCGATTCCGGCTGTTTGGGGTATCCTCGTCTTTTATCAAGATCAAAAAGACCTGTTTTAACAGCGTTAAGAGCCTCTTTTTGCAATTTTATATTTACCGAAGTATATATTTTCAATCCTTCATTATAAAGAGCATTTTTGCCGTATTTACCAACTATATAGCGTCTTATATGCTCGGTATAATACGGAACCTCATCCATGTATAAACTGCGTCTCGGCTTTATATCAAGCTTGGTATTCGCGGCTTCGGCAGCTTCCTTGTCTGTTATGTATTTTTCGGCTACCATTCTATCTAACACATAGCTTTGCCTTGCTTGCGCCTTTTTGATATCCCTAAACGGAGAGTATCGGCTTGGCGCCTGAGGAAGCCCTGCTAACATCGAACATTCCGCAAGATTTAGCTCCTTTACGCTTTTTCCGAAATAATTATTAGCCGCAGCCTCCACTCCATAAGCCCCATGCCCCAGATATATCTGATTTAAATACAAATAAAGTATCTGGGCTTTAGTAAATTTTCTATCAATACGATATGCTAAAAATGCCTCGTTTATCTTTCTGATATAGCTTCTTTCAGGCGTAAGGAAAAAAGATTTTGTTACCTGCTGGGTAATTGTGCTGCCCCCTTGAACTATTGTTCCTGCTTTTATATTTTTTAAAAAAGCTCTTACAACGCTTATAAAATCTATACCTTCATGACTGTAAAATCTTGAATCTTCCGCCGCAATAAAAGCCTCTTTAAGCCTTTGAGGCATATCGGATAATGGTATTACTATTCTTTTTTCTTTGTAAAATTCGCCTATTGTTTTGTTATCGTCCGAATAAATCGTAGTAATAACCGGAGGTTTATAATCTGCAAGAGAAGATATTTTAGGAAGGTCTTTTATAATATAAAAATATAAAAAAGCGGATACCACAAAAATTCCGAAAAACCCCAGTATAACAAAAAATTTGATAAAAAAAATAATCAAACTAAATGAAAAAGGCTTTTTCTTAACCCTTTTTTTTTTAATATTCTTTTTTTTTTTATTATTATTATTAGGCATAATATTTACGTGATTTCGGCATAATCTTAACTTAACCGAGAAACTATCCTATTGCGAGGTTTTACATTTCTACAAAGGTTTGTTTAAATTATTAGGTTATAATTTTAAAGTCAATATTTTAATATGTTATTATAAAACGCCTATGACTGAATATTTTATACAAAAAAATGGTAGAGACGTTGCAATGTAACGTCTCTACTTTATATCTTAATTATAACTATAATAAAACATTTGCAGATAATAATATATCAACGTTGTTTGTTCAAAACGTTCTATTCATTAATAACTCGGCGGTTTTTTATAATTTTTTATTTTTCCGTTTACGCCTACGTTTTGATATGTTATAGACCGAAAAAAACATAACCGCTATTGCTATTGCTTGAATTAAATTTAAATCTTCCCCTAAAAATATTATACCTAAAAAAATTCCGGCAAGCGGAGTTATTAGCTCCAAAACACCTGCTACGCTGGCAGTAACATATCGTAATCCCTTATAATAAATAATATATCCGAATGTTGTGGTTATAAGAGAAGATATAATTATCAAACAAATTATTACGGCGTTAAGTTTCAATTGTAGATGTAGTTGTCTGTGGAAAATAAAAAACGGGGAAAGAATTATGCTCCCTATGGCAAATCGCATAAATGTAACGATATGAGGATCAATTTTTTTGATTAATAAATTTTTCCCGATAATCGAGGATATTGCCCAAAAAAAAGCCGCGCCGATAACAGCTGATATTCCGATTATATTACTATTGCCGATTACAACTGTAAACGGTTCTTCCAAAACAACAAAAAACGAACCGATTAACATTGTCAACGCGTAAAATATTTGTCGCAATGTCAATGTTTCATTTAAAAAATACCATGCCAATATAACGGTAAAAACAGGTTGTAACTTTTCCAGCACAGTAGCAATTCCCAAATCTATATAATCCAAAGAAAGAAACATTAGCGTAGAACCGAAAACTACGCCTGTTAATCCAAGAAATATATATTGAAAAGGATTTGAAGAAAATATATTATAAACAAGTTTCAAATTCAGTCCGTAGAATAACCATAAAGCGCAACAAGTCAAAAATGCGGAAAAAAATGCTAAAAGAAGCGGGGATATTGCATAAAGAATAGATTTACGAATAAAATAACCAACTGCCCATAATACCGAAGCCGTTAAAATAGGCAAAACGCCGGATATTATGTGATTACGTTTTCTTTTTTCCATATTGCTTTGTAAGCGCGTCTAAATCTACATAGGTATAAAGTTTCTTTCCCCATGTTTTTTGCATAAGAGGCAATTCCTTTCCCTCTATAATCATAGGCAATATTTCATTCAAAAGATACAAGCAATATATTCCGCTTCTCATTTTCAGAGAAGTTGCCGTTTCTCCGTCTAAAATAGAAAAAGAACGAACTGCTATAATAGCTCCGCAATCAATCTCTTCAACCATATAATGGCAAGTTACGCCGTATATTTTGTCCGAATTATGAATCGCCCAAGAATATCCGCCAATCCCTCTATACTTTGGCGGACTCGGATGAAAGTTAATCGCCGCTTTTGATGCTCTCTTTAATATATTGGCAGGCAAAACCAAATCGGCTTTGAAAGAGATAATCCATTCGCCTTTCCAATCGTCAAGTTAAGGCGGAATAATATCTCCATGTTCCCAAAAGATCCCTTTTGTCAACGGACAAAAACTCCGAATGCGCCGATAAGCAATATTACCGAAGATTGAATTATCTGCAATAAAGAGAATATTTAATTAATTATATATTTTATGGCGGGAGCGACGAGACTCGAACTCGCGACCTCCGGCGTGACAGGCCGGCGTTCTAACCAGAACTGAACTACGCCCCCGCATAAATTAAGGCTTGCTTTTTGAAGTGGTGGGCGGAACAGGGCTTGAACCTGTGACCCCCGGCTTGTAAGGCCGATGCTCTCCCAACTGAGCTACCCGCCCCACCGTCAAACGCAAAAAGCGTATATACTTTATTTATATAATGTGTCAAGAATTAATTTGGTTCCTATAAAAAAAGTCCTCTTTTACTTAGGTTTTAAGCGTTGAATAAAAATTTTAATCCGCCGTAAACTCAAACAAAATAAAACTTGCTTCCACAGAAACCGTTTTTTATTCTATGACGCAAATTCTAACTTGCAAAAGGCTCAATCTCTTTATCCGGCGAGGCTTCTACTTTTGCAAGAATTTCGTCGCTTTTTTCAAACGGAAACCATTCTATTTTACCTGTTGCGAGGTCATACATAGCGCCTGCAACTTTAACTTTGCCGTCCGCTACAAGATGTCTTACTACAGGGCTTCTCATAAAAACGGTTTCTATTACATGCCATATATTCTCTTCTATGGCATACGGAATTATGTCGTCTCCGCATAAATCGGGATGACGCAGGAATGTTTTTTTAACCGGCGGAATAATATTTTCTACCAAATGCGGAATATTTCTGGCAAGTCTTTGTTCTTTACCCTGCAAAGCATGAGTTACTGCGGTTATAGCTCCGCATCGCGTATGCCCCAGTATTATCAAAAGAGGCGTATGAACATAAGTTAATCCGTATTCTATAGTGCCTATTTCGTTGTTATGACAGATATTTCCGGCTACTCTTACTACAAAAACATCCATTATTCCCACATCAAATATCAATTCTACGGGAACGCGGGAATCGGAACAGCTTACTATTGTAGCGTAAGCATGCTCTTTTTGATTTTCATTATTAGCAAGCATTATACGCGCCGCATCCGTATTGGGATAAACCGATTTGCCAGTATAAAAACGTTTGTTTCCGTTTTTTAATATTTCCGAAACTTGTTCAGAGGTAGGCTTTGGTATTCTCGGCGGTTCCATATCCGCCGCATTTGCGGATTTTGAAAAGAATATAAAAAAAGATAGAAATCCTAAAAGTGTCGTTATCAGCACAAAAAAATTATGTTCCATATTAATTATTTTCCTTCATATGTTTACATTTAAGATGCAAAGTTGCAAAGTAACAGAATAACAAAGTAGAGACGTTGCATGCAACGTCTCTACGCAGATCGAATTCTTAATCGCGGTTCGGACAATTAATCATCCTTTTTTGTGATTAAATCTTTTTAATCATGGGGCTTTCCTCCGCTTATTTTTTAATCTGGTATAAGTATGGGACGCTCTTTTATTTTTCCCGAATGAACAAGTTTAAATACTTCGTTTATTTCGGAAAGCGGAAACATTTTAATAAAGGGTTTCATATTAACTTTTCCGGATAATACAAGCTGTGTTGTAGGCGGATAATATTCCGGAATACATCCCCAGTTTCCGAAAGCTTTTGCATGAAACGCCATAAGATTTGAAAGTCGTATGTCTACCGTATTCATAGTAAATCCTACTATGGCAAGAGTGGCTCCGTAGGTTAAAAGTCCGAATGCGGTTTTTTGTCCGCCGGCAGTTCCGGAAGTTTCAAATATTTTCCATTCCGTTCTTCTTTTTTTCTTATCTTTGATAAATGCGGATACGGCTTTACGCAGATCTTTAAAAGGCATCTGTTTAGAATTAAATACGGCGTCAACATAAGGAGAAAGAGCGTCTAATTTTTCCTGATCTATATCTATTGCTATTACGCATGCGCCTAATGCCTTTGCAATTTGCGCGCCAAACCCTCCTACGCCTCCCACTCCTATAAATATTGCGGTATCAGCCTCGGTTAAACCCGCCTCTTTTATCGCCTGATAAGGAGTTGTTAAGGCGTCCGCTATTACGGACATTTCCGCAAGGGTTATGCCTGTTTCGCTTTTCGGATTGCCATTGTTGTCAACCGGAACTTCGCAAAGCTGAGCCGCAGGCACAATTATATGGCTCGCAAAGCCTCCTTGTATGTCGTTGCCCGGCATTTTTTGAAAAGAACAGATGTTGCCCAAGCCTCTTTTGCATACGTCGCATTCTCCGCAAGGCATAACCGCCGGAACTATAACCGCCTTTTTATCCCAACTTTTGGCTTCCTCTCCCGTTTTTTCAACAACTCCGCTTATTTCATGCCCTAATGTTATAGGAAGCTGCGATCTCATAGGAACTCCATCGTAATAAAAACCGAGATCCGTATGACATACCCCGCATCCCGCAACTTTTAACAAAACCTCGCCGGCTTCAAGCTCGCGGGCTTCGGTTTCGGTTTTTCGCAACGGTTTGTTTACTTCTGTCATCTGCCAAGAGGTAATTTTCATAACTGTTCCTCCTTTTTTTCCTCTGTTTATATTTATATGATTATCCGTTTTTCCATTCCGGCTTTCTTTTGCCGTAAAAGGAATTTATTCCTTCAAGGGTATCTTCTGTTTTCATTAATACGTTTAAAAAAAGATCGCTTACGGACTCAAGCGCTTTGTCAAAACCAAGCCCCATATTATTTTTTATCGCTTTTTTGTTTAAACGTATAATAAGGGGGCTGGAATATTTTATTTCGTTTATATAATCTTCAACTTTTTCGGCAAAGGTTTCGCTTTCAAAAACCTGACTTGCAAAACCGAGTCTTTGCGCCTGTTTTGCCGAATACTGTTTTCCGGTTGCGCATACTTCAATGGCTTTTGCAACGCCTATTAAAGCCGGAAGTCTTATCGCGGCATAAGGAGGAAAAAATCCGAGTTTTATTTCGGGCTGTCCAAATACCGCTTTGTCGGATGCCAAAATAATATCGCAGGCTATTGCAACTTCCATTCCTCCGCCAAGACAAGCTCCGTGAACCGCAGCTATTACAGGAACTTCGATTTTTTCTATTAATTGAAAGATTCTATTAAATTCGGCAATCATATCGGAAACCATGTCCGGTTTATGATCTCCTACGTCAACTCCGGCGCACCAGCTTTTTCCCTCTCCGAATATCGCTGCCGCTTTTAAATCTTTATCTTTTGTAAGCTGTTCCAAAACCGTATTTAATTCTTTCATCATTGCAATGTTAAATACGTTATGTTTTGGCCTTGCAAGCGTTATTTTTGCAATTCCTTCGCTTTTTTCCATTTTAATATTTGTTAATTCCATTATGGCAACCTCCTTTTTATATTTTTTAAAGCTTTTTTATTATAATTTAATTAAGATAAATAGATACATCTTCTATACGGACACGCTTTTTAACCATAGCCTATCGGTTAATCATTTTAATCACAATACGGACAATTAATCATCCTTTTTTGTGTCTTAATTTTTATTATTAAACCTTTATTTACAAAAATATTTTCCGCGTTTTATAAATATTTTTTAAAAACTTCCTCTTTTTCAGTATTTACAGCCGCCAGAACAATTTTTATCTTTTCGATTTCGGCTTCTTTTTTATTTATAACCGTAATTAATTTTTTCTGTTCTTCAATTGAAGGAAGAGGTATTTCAAGATTTTTTACGGTTGTAAGATTTGCCATTTTAAAAGAGCCTTTTATTTCTCCGAAAAACTTATTCCATTCGTTTTGTAAAATATAAAATAAAAACTTGGGCAATATTCGATTAAAATCTCTCGGATATAAACCCGCAATATTTTGATTGGTTGCGGATGTAAATGTCAAGTATGCTACTTTACCTATAGTAGCGCCTACTAAAGCCATTAGAATAGTATCCGGTTTAAAAAGTTTTGCGGATGATTTTACAAGCCCCGCTTCCGTAATTTTTTCTTTTACATCGTTTTCATAAACATATACGTTTTGACAAACTTCGGAACGAAGCCAGTTAATATTTCCGTTGCAAACGGCATCGAGTTTTACTATTTCGCAGTCTTTTGCGGTATTTTGTAATTCGTAAAATATTTCGGAATTTAATTTTTCTATTTTATCGGCGCATTCGGTTTCTTTTTGCTCGACGATTTCTATTTCTTTTAAAATTTTTTCCTGAACATCTTGAGGAGGTAATGGAATTTTTACGTTATTTCTTAAAAATTCAACATTTAAACTTTTTCCGAATATATTATTTCCTTCCTTTTCCAAACTGATAAGCCTGCTATTAAAAAGTTTAAAAATATAACTATCAGACACTCTGTTTTTAAACTCGCCTATTAGTTCCAAACCTGCAACAGCTTCATTTGTATATAAATCTTTTCCTGCAACCGCCGTTTTCCCAATACTCAATTTAAAACTCAATAATGTAGTTCCTTGTGGAATAAGTTTAACATTAGAGTTTTTTACTCCCAAATCGGTAATCTTTTCTTTTGTATCGTATATTATCTGTCCGTTCATCTCTGCAACCGACACCCACAAATTTTTTCCGTCTTCAAAATATGCCATATTGTATCTGGCAGGAGTGCCGCCGATTTTTATATTACATATATCTCCTAATTTATACATACTCCATTGACTTACAATTCTATTTGCTTTTTGACTGCCGGTCTCCATTATTTTATCAAGATTAAAATTAATTAAATCCGCTAGCAGATAAACCGAAATATTATTTTGCTGCGCCGCAGATATTTTTTTTATATTATTTCCTTTAATTAAATTTCTAATATAAGAGCACGCTTTATCCGGATTTTCGTAATCGGTTTCGTCAAACATTTTACCGCCGTAATTAATTACTTTTAAACCTTCCGAGCCTCTTTCTCCTTCAAATAGATAGCCCAAATACTCTTTTTGCTCTTCAATATTTTTTCCTGTTTTTATTATAGCGGTTTTTTGAAAATTATATAAGTTTTCTTTTTCCGAGCATAGACAAAGGGTAAAATATAAAAACTTCTCTTTTTCTATTTTTTTTGTATATTCTAAAAAGCGTCTGTCAATCTCCTTTTCTTGCTCCGCCTTGCCAAGATTTTTAAAGGCCTGTCTTTTTTTATAATTTTTTATCTCCGCGCGGTTTTCAAAATCATTTAAATACTCTTTAAAAATGCCCGTATTTTTTAACTTTTCAGAAATTTCCCCTTTTAAAAATTTTTCATATTCCGCTTCGTCCAATTCTCTGTAATTAACAAACATTTTTAAAAGTTTTCCGCTGTTAATATGTTCGAGGCTTTTATTCCGCTTTATTCCGTTAAAAAGATCATCGGCAATATATTCCCTGTCTTTTAAAAAATCGTCGTCGCGGCGTTTTAAAAACATAATTACGGTGTTTGTGCCGGTAGCGATAAAGGTTTTGCTTCCGAGTTGAGTTATAGCTTTTATTTCAAAATGTTTTAAAAGTATTTCTCTTGCTTTGGAATATAAGCCTGTATTTGTTAAGATTGTAGATGGAAGTATGATTCCGGCAAAACCGTTTTTTGCCAAAACCTGCTTTGTCCTCTCTATAAAAAGAACCTCTATCTCTTTGCTTTTTTCCGTTAAAGAGTTAAATAACTCGTATCCGGTTTTATCTATGTTTAAATAGTTTTTAAACGCCTTTACCGCATAAGGAGGATTTGTTATTACTATATCAAACTTTTTTTTGTTTGACTTTAATCTGTCATGGTTTTCCAAACCGTCCCCGAAAATAATATTTGCGTTTCCGTCTCCGTTTATATAACAGGCTATCTGAGATGTGCGGGCAAGTCTGTAATCTTTTTCTATTCCGAAAATAAAATCTTTTGCCCATTCGGTTCCGTTTCGATACTTTTTTATTTTACGCCGAAACTCTGCGGATAATTCGGAAACGTCAATTTTTTTTAATATTTGTTGAAGCTCTTCTATACTTTCTGTTAAAAAATGTCCCGCTCCGCATGCATAATCCAATATTTTGGGCAAAAATCGTATCTCCTCTTTTCCAATCTTTTTGTAAATGATGTTTTCAAAACATAGCGATACAATAATATATTTCACTATAGGAATCGGAGTAAAGAATTGTCCTTGAGACTGTTTAACTCCATGATTAAGCATTAATTCAAAAAAATCGCCCAAAACCTGCTGTTTGCTTGCAAAACGAAATTTGTAATTTTGAATAAGTTTAATAACTTCAACCAAAACGCGAGCGTTTTGAATAAACAACTTTTTATTGTGAACCTCTTTAAAGGCAAATTCATTATTTGTATAATATTTTAATTCTTTAAAGATTGCTTCAACCCTTTCAATCGGGGTCTGTTTCGGATACAATTTAATAATCTTATGCAGCTCTTCTTCCGAGTAATAAATTATCTCCTCTTTTAATTTTTTCATTCCTTTATAATACAAGGCTTGAAGACGATCTATAATATGCTCGTATTCTTCATCCTCTTTTGCCTGAAAATCCAAAATATCTTCATCGCTTTTCTCTTCGTCAACTATCTTGCAAAGAAACAAAGAAAGAGCCCGATTAAATGCGTTGGCATTATCCGAGATGTTGTTATGTCTTAATATTTCTGCAAATTTGTTAAACAACCCTTTTGCATCGTCAAAATTTTTAAGATTCTTCTTTTTTAACGCTTTTAATTCAAGCGAATAAGGGTTTGCATCCGCATCGAAAATACCGTTAAAATGAAAATATCTATTAAAAGATTCTTTCCAAACTTCAAATAATTCGGCTTTATTATTTGCGTCTCTATATAATTTTATATTCTCTTCTTTGATCTGTTTTAAAGGTTTTTCCAAATCCTCTTTTCTGTCTTTAATCCGAACTATAAGATTATTATATATAAATCCTGCCTCTTCTTTAAAACGGGAAGTATATAATACCAAAAATTGAGCATTTTTATCCTGATTAAGATAACTAAACAACTGTCCGCCATGCTCTTCCATTCTTATTTTCTCTTTTTCAAACTCTTCTCCCCATGTTTTACATTCGATTATAAGAAGGGTTTTACCATCTTTTCCATATACGTTTATATCCGCTTTTCCGCCGCTTGCTCCTCGTCCTACTTTCCATCTTTTTTCAAGATGTAAATCGTTAGGCGCATATCCTTTTTCAAGAAGTCTATTTACGCATTCCAATACCACAAGACTTTCCGGAATATAAAGATTGGAGGTTGTCCGGTCTCCCAATTGTATCTGTTTGTCTTCTTCTCTTTCTACGGTTGTTTTCTCGTCGCTTCGATAAAATATTTTACCTTTTTGCAGGTCTATTTTTATAATATAATTGCAAAGATCATATTCTTTGATATATATAAAAAAATTTTTACCAAATCCGAGTTGTTCTATAAAGCTTTTTATATCCATTGCGTCTTATTCTGTTTTTTTATATCTATAATATAGTCATAAACTTTTATCTGTTTTTCCAAACAGGCTTTCTTTTTTCGTAAAAAAATCCACTCCTTCAAAGGTATTTCCGGTTTTCATTAATACCTTAATATAATTAAGCCGCCGCTTGTTTAATATCCTCCAACAGATCAGCCGTATCTTCAATACCTACGGACAGCCTGAAAAGATTATCGGTTACTCCTATTTTCAAACGTTCCACTTCGCGCACTTTTGCATGAGAAGTAACTGCCGGAACGCATATAAGGCTTTCGACTCCGCCGAGACTTAAAGCCGGCATTATATATTTAAGTCTTTTAAAAAATCGCTTTGCATATGCTTTATCTTCGCCCAATTCAAAAGATACTACGGCGCCGAAATGTTTCATTTGTTTTTTTGCAATTTCATGCCCGCTATGACTTTTTAAACCAGGATAATATACTTTTTTTATTTTCGGATCATTTTCCATCGCTTCGGCTATAATCATAGCGTTTTCACATTGCTTTTCTACTCTTATGTTTAAAGTTTTAAGGCTTCTTTCAAGAAGATAGCAGGTTTGAGCGTCAAGACTTGCTCCGAAATTATAAGCCGAAATTCTTATTTTTTCCGCAATGTTTCTATTTGTAAGCGCTACTCCGCAGGTAATATCCGAATGTCCTCCCAAATATTTCGTGCCGCTGTGTATTACTACGTCAATACCCAAATCGTAAGGCTTCTGATTTATCGGGGTTGCAAAAGTATTATCTATTACGGTTATTATATTATTTGCTTTTGCTATTTCGCTTACCGCTTTTATATCGGTTATAAGAAGCAACGGATTGGAAGGGGTCTCTATATAGATTATTTTTGTATTTTTTTGTATCCCGCTTTTTATTTCATTAATATCGTTAGATACAAAAGTATAATCTATGCCGAATTTTTCAAATTCGGTTTTCAAAAGATAATGCGTTCCGCCGTATATATCTTTTTGTATAACCATATGATCTCCGGTTTTAAGCAAAGCAAGCGCCGAGCAGGTTATAGCCGCCATTCCGGAGCCGAATAAAATTCCGGTTTCCGTATTTTCAAGAGCGCATAATTTCTCTATTACGGCGGTCTGATTCGGAATATTAAAATATCTCGGATAAATATTATAATCCGTATTAGTATAATCAAATGAGGTTGAAGTTAAAATCGGGCTGTTTGCCCCTTGCGGCATTGCGCCTCTGATAGTTCCGGCATGAACGCATTTTGTATTCTGATTCATTCTTTATCCTTTTATTTTTTTTGTTTTAGATAACCGACGGCGTTGGTCTAACTTGCTATGGCTTTTTTACCGTCTAACAATAATGTTTCGAGTAAAAAAATGTTCGATTTCGCTCAAGTTCAAGGCGGATAAAAATTTTAACCGCAAGAATACTTCAAGTATTTCGAGGATTAAAATTTTTATCCAACGCCGAAATTGAGTGAAAGAGTCATTTTTTTACCGAAACCTCTAACTTTCTCTTTTTATTATCATAGCCGCCGTAACTCCGCCTCCTCCGCATATTGCGGCGCATAAGAATTCTTTATCAACTCTTTTTAAGGCATAATATCCCGTTGCCAATATTCTGCAGCCGCTTATTCCGGTAGGATGCCCCAGCGCTATGGCGCCTCCGTTTATATTTAAATTGTCGATATTGTCTAATTTAAGGGTTTGTATGTTTGTCATTACTTGCGCGGCAAAAGCTTCGTTTATTTCGATTAAATCAATGTCGGACAAACTCATGTTAGCCCGTTTTAATGCCATAGGAATTACAATGCCTGGTCCTTCTCCCATAGTTGCGGGATTTACCGCCGCTTGCGCGTAACTTACAAAAGAAAATAGAGGTTTTGCTCCTATTGCGGCGGCTTTTTCTCTTGTTGTAATAACAACGGCGCATGCGCCGTCTGTCATACCGCAGGAGTTTCCGGCGGTAACCGCTCCGTTTTTTCTAAATGCAGGTCTAAGTTTTGCCATTTTTTCAATGCTTGCATTATGGCGTATAGCTTCGTCTTCGGCAAATGTAAAACTTCGTTCTTTTTTGCTTGTCGCCGGAACTTCTACGGAGACTATTTCATTTTTAAAATAACCGTTTTTTTGCGCAAAGGAGGCTTTTTTATGGCTTGCAACCGCAAAATTATCCAAATCTTCTCTTTTTAAAGAATACTTTTCAACCAAGTTTTCCGCAGTATGCCCCATGCCTTCGCTTGTAAGCGGATCTATCGAATCGCTCCATCCGTCTTCCAAAGTTTTGGGTCCCATTTTAAAGCCTTCCCATCTTACCCCTTTAAGAAGGTAGGGGATTGTGCTCATAGAATCCATACCGCCCGCAACTACTATTTCGCTTTCTTCAAGTCTTAATGCCTGTGTTGCAAGATGAACCGCTTTCATCCCGGAAGGGCAAGCCATGTTAAGCGTATTTGTAGGAATTTCTACAGGAATTCCGGCTTTAACCGAAGCTGTGCGCGAGGGGTTGGGTCCGTTGCCTGCTTGTCTGCAAGAACCGTATATAACTTCGGATACGTTTTCTCCTTTTATTTTTGCTCGTTTTAACGCCTCTTTTATTGCCGCCGCTCCGAGTTCGTAAGAAGGAACTTTTTTAAGGCTGCCTCCGAAACTTCCCATTGGGGTTCGAACTGCGCTTATAACAACTATATCGGATAATTTTTTGGACATGCTTTATCTCCTTTTATTGTAAGTTGAAATTATTATTATGATTAAAGTAAGCTTATCAATTAAGTCAAGCATTAAAGGGGTAGAGATATAAAGGGACAAAGATGCAACTTTATCCGATTAATCGAATAGTATGATAAGACGATTTCAGACTTTGTCTCTTTGTATCTATTAATCTTTAAAATTGATTTTTTTTCTTATCATTATATATGGATTTTTAAAAACAATTTTTTTTGAAGGGTTATAACCTGAAATAACGCCGAATCTTAAAAAATTAAATCGAATAGTTGAAAAGGCTGAAATAAAAAAAAGATTTGCGGATAATTTTTTTAAAATACGGGGAGGACTTTATTAATTGTCAAGTTGTTTTTTCAAAGAGTAGAAACGCCGTAATGCAGCGTCTCTACTCTTTTTTGCTTTGTATTTTTATTACTTTATATCTATACTAAAATTTTTCGATTCCGCGTTTAAATAACGTCGCTGTTCTTTGCCTTTTTTTAAATGTATTGCCCGCCGTCAACTTTTATAACTTCGCCTGTAATATGTTTTGCCATATCCGATGCCAAAAATACAGCGGCATTTGCAAGGTCTTCGGGCTGCCCCACTCTTTTTAATACTATTTCCGCCATAGCCATATCTATTATTTTATCTCTTGCTTCCGATTTTTTTAACATAGCGGTTTCTATTAATCCGGGCGCCAGTGCGTTTACATTAACGCTAAAAGCCCCAAGCTCTTTTGCAAGCGCTTTTGTATATCCTATTATTCCGGCTTTCGAAGCGGAATAATTGCTCTGCCCGAATTTGCCTCGAAGTCCGTTTATCGAGGTTATGTTTATTATTTTTCCGCTTTTTTGTTCTTTTAATATAGGCGCGCTGTGTCGGACAAAATTAAAGTATCCTTTTAGATTTACCTCTATTACTCTGTCCCATTGTTCTTCGGTCATTTTCCAACATACGCCGTCCCAGTTCATTCCCGCGTTATTTACAAGTATGTCTAACCCGCCGAATTCGGATACGGTTTGTTTTACAACCGCTTCGGCTTCGGTAAAAGATGATATGTCGCATTGTATAGCTATTGCTTTTTGCCCGTTTTTTTTAATTTGTTCTACTATTTTTTCCGCTTCTTCTTTATGTTTTCGGTATGTAAGGCATACGTCGGCTCCGTTTTTTGCAAACTCAAGAGAGATTGCCGTTCCTATTCCCTGAGATCCGCCGGTAACAATGGCTTTTTTATTTTTTAACAACATAAGTTATCTCCTTTTATATAAATGTTTATGGCTTTATTTTAATCACAAAAAAGTATGATTAAATTCCGTTGGATAACTATTTTATAGGTTTACCCAAAACAGCAGCCATAAACAGATCGTCTAACGCGTCTCCGTTTGCCATTCTTTTTCTATACTCTATAAAATCTATGGTATCTTTGCCTGTTATTTTTTTGGTATTAAAAGCGTTAAATCCTAAAAAAGCTTCGCCGGACATGTTTGAAGCAAGCCAATGTCTGTTTATAACTTTCGCTTGATCCCAGAAGAATTTCTTTTTAAGTCTTATTCCTTCAACGCTTTTTATAAGGCATCCGGGAAACAGGTTTGTGTATGTCCATAAGATTTTATTGATTTCTTTATCTAGAAGTTGAAAATTTGCAGAAGAGTTTTTTATTATTTCTCTTGCTTTTTTTCCTTCTTCGCCGGATTTAAATTCGCCGTATACTATTTCGCCGTCTTCTATGTATTTATCGGTAATTATTGCGGGATTGCGCAGCCATTTGTCATTCTGTTTTATTACGGGGAAGCATTTGGATATAACTCCGAGTCTTTTCATTTTATATGCGCTCCACATTTCACAGGATACGCAGTTCCACATTGCAAGCTCCATCGGCAGCATCCAAGGCAGAAAGTCTGTGCTTCCTCCGTCGGGAGCGGAACCGTGTTTTGGTCCGGCTTGTCCGAATATTGCCAAATCGCTTGATACCGTAATATCGCATGCCATTCCTATTTCTTGTCCGCCGGCTATGCGCATTCCGTTTACTCTACATACCGTAGGTTTTTTGCATCCGAGTATGGAATCTACCATTGAATTGAAAAGGTCCATGTAAAGCCCGTATTCGTTGGGACGTTTGGAATAGTATTCCGCATATTCTTTTGTATTGCCTCCTGTGCAGAATGCTTTGTCGCCCGCGGCGGTAAATACCGCCGCTACAACGGAACTATCCGCCGAAGCTTTTTGAAATCCGGCGATTACTCCTTTTACCATCTCGGTTGTATAAGAATTGTATTGTTTGGGGTTGTTTAAGGTAATCCAAGCGGAATATACTCCTTCGACAAGGTTTCCCGCAGTATCTAATATAGGTTTTTTCTCAAAGATTATTCCCGGCTCTTTTTCGGAAAAATGCTCGTCTTTCCATAAAAAATGATCTTTTGCTCCGGATTCTCTCGGAAGCCAGTTTAAATCGCTCATGTTTTTTCTCCTTTATTGTGTTTATAGTTAAGTCGCAAAGCAGAGATATTGCATTGGAATGTTTCTTGCGTCTTTTATGTCTTGCAATTAACCGATTTCTTTTTCCTCTTGCCCCTTTATCTCTGTATTTTTATTACTCCGTATCCGTCTTATAATTATTCTTTTTTGCGTCTGTAATATGGTTATAGAACTTTCGATTATCTATATGTCGGCGTTGGTATAAACTTTTTGGACGTCGTCGCAGTCTTCTAACGCATCTATTAACTTGATTATTTTTTCCGCATCAGCCTCTTCCAAAGGGGCGGAATTTGACGGAAGCATAGTAACTTCGGATAGTATATAGATAAATTTTTCTTTATCCATAGCCTCTTTTACCTTTTCAAACTCGCCGGCTTCCGTAATGATTTCAAAATTATCCTCATCTTCCCGCACATCTTCGGCGCCGGCTTCAAGAGCCGCTTCCATTAACTTTTCTTCGTTTACCGCTTTTTTTTCTATTACTATGTAGCCTTTTTTGTCAAATATCCAAGAAACAGATCCGTTTTCTCCCAAATTCCCGCCGTTTTTGCTTAATATGTGTCTTATATCCGCTGCCGTTCTGTTTTTGTTATCGGATAAAGATTCTATTAAAATAGCCGCGCCGCCCGGTCCGTATCCCTCGTATGTAATTTCTTCGTAAGCAATTCCTTCCAGCTCTCCGGTTCCTTTTTTTATTGCTCTTTCCATATTGTCTTTAGGCATGTTCTGATTTTTTGCCTCCGCTATTGCGGTTCTAAGTCTTGGGTTTGCGCCGGGGTCCCCTCCTCCCGATCGCGCCGCTACGGTAAGCTCTTTTATTAGTTTTGTAAAAATTTTACCGCGTTTTGCATCCACTGCGGTTTTTTTATGTTTAATGTTTGCCCATTTGCTATGTCCGGACATTATTTTATCCTCCGAAATATAATTTAATTTCCTTTGTTATAAGCCGTTTATCATTAACGGAAAACTTTTGCAAATTTACGGCTGCAAATAAAGGCGTTTTTTTTAAATAAAGTAAAAATGTTTGAAAACCATTTTGATTGGATATAAATTATCTAATTAAAATGCAAGAAAAAATGAGCTATTCGATAAGCGGAAGCAAAGGGAAATTTTATAACCGTATAAACTATGATAACAAGATAGAGTAAGTCGCTAATCCAGCGGCTCGGCTTTGATTTTATAAAACCTTTACGACTAATGTTAGTAGGTATAGAGTATGAAATTCGAGATTTATACAGACGAAAGTTATATAACAGCAGAAAGATATCGTAGTATTGCTACTTTTTCATATAAAGCCGATTTTAAAAGCGAAATAAATGAAAAGATTAAGAGGATACTTACAGAATCGAAAATCGCTGAATTTAAATGGCAAAACCTAAAAAGCGCAAAATATAAATTTTGTGCTGAAAAACTAATTGATTTTATTTTGAACAATATAAATCAATACAATATAAGAGTTGACATTATTAATTGGGATACTCACGATACTCGCCATAAAGTTTGTGGTAGAGATGATGACGCCAATTTCGAGAGAATGTTTTTTCACTTACTGAACACTTCCTTAAAAAAATATCCCAAAAATAGCTCATGGAATATATCTCCGGATCAGAGACAACAGATAGACTGGAAGACTGTCAATGATTGCTTAAAGGCAACAGGAAGGCATACTGAATATCATAAAACTCTATTTGGAAATTTCTTCACTGACCCATATTACCACATTGATAAATTTAAAGAGATAAATTCAATTGAAACTCCTTGTTGTCAGATTGCAGACCTATTTGCCGGCTTGAGTATTTTTTCCATAAAATGCTATTCAAAATATAGGACTTGGCAAACACAACAAACTACGCCGTCCCTTTTCCAATCTTCGACAGAAGAAGTAGAGTTATCAAACAGCGAGCAAGCGCGATTTGAAATTATGAAGTATTTTAATAAAAAATGTAAGCAGTTAAAATTAGGAGTTAGTTT
>JAFDMD010000123.1 GCA_019306185.1 Deltaproteobacteria bacterium | reverse complement strand
TTATACGACAAAAATTAAAAGGAGAAATTAATGACGGACAATGAACTTATAAAAGAACTTGAAGCTATTGATACTTCCAAAATGTATTTAAACGATTTTTTACTTACATGGAATAAAAAAGATTATGAAATAGAGGCGATATTTAAAACCGCGCAGCTGCTTACTATGTTAAGAAAAAAGAATATTTCGACAAAGGTCTTTGATTCCGGACTTGGAATATCTATTTTTCGAGACAATTCCACAAGAACAAGATTTAGTTTTGCAAGCGCATGCAACCTGCTCGGGCTTACGGTTTCGGACCTTGACGAAGGCAAATCGCAAATAGCTCACGGCGAAACGGTAAGAGAAACCGCAAATATGGTTTCTTTTATGGCGGATATAATCGGCATAAGAGACGATATGTATATAGGCAAAGGAAACGCTTATATGAAAGAGGTTGCCGCCGCGGTTGAAGATGGATATAAGGAAGGAGTTTTGGAGCAAAGACCAACTCTTGTAAATCTTCAATGCGATATAGATCATCCTACGCAATCGATGTCGGACGCTATGCATCTTATAAATACCTTTGGAGGATTAGAAAATCTAAAGGGTAAAAAAATAGCTATGACTTGGGCATATTCCCCTTCTTACGGCAAACCGCTATCTGTGCCTCAAGGAATAATAGGGCTTATGACCCGCTTTGGAATGGAGGTCGCTCTTGCTCATCCAAAAGGATACGAGGTTATGCCGGAGGTTGAAGAAATAGCCAATAGACAATCTGCGGAATCCGGCGGAACATTTACAAAAACAAATAACATGGCGGAGGCTTTTGAAAATGCGGACATAGTTTATCCTAAAAGCTGGGCGCCTTTTGAAGCAATGAAAAAAAGAACCGATTATTACGGCGCCGGAGATTTTACGGCTATAAAAAAGCTTGAGAAAGATCTTCTTGCCCAAAATGCGGAACATACGGACTGGGAATGCACCGAAAAACTTATGAAACTTACAAATAAAGGCAAAGCTTTATATATGCACTGTTTGCCGGCGGATATTACCGGCGTGTCCTGCAAAAAAGGGGAGGTTGAAGCTTCGGTATTCGATAGGTATAAAATACCGTTATATAAAGAGGCGAGTTATAAACCTTATATAATTGCGGCTATGATATTTTTAAGCAAATTTAAAAATCCGGCTCAAACAATATCAAAGCTTATGGAAAAAGGGATAAAAAGAATAAGTTAAAGATAAAACCGAATAAAGCGGCTATATACGCTTAATATTTCCGAAATAAGCCTTTTGTCGCGCTTTGCTTAAGCCGCCCTATACTTTTGGCGTTATGCGAGGCGTTCTTAAAATAGTCGATACTGAAAAAGATAGTAAAAGGCATAAAATCGGCGGCTTCCGAGTTTATTTGCTCCGCTTTTTGCTTGCGGTCTCGAATTTTCGGCTTTGTCTTAACGCAAAACCAACCGAAAATTGTTTCATAGACAACAAGATTCGCTACGCAAATAAACTTTTGATATTGCCTTTGATAGTAATGAGTATTTTCTCTTAATATTTGCAAGAAAATATTAAGAGAAGTATTGAACGCTTGCAAATATTTCGCCTTGTTTTTTATAAAATTTACAATAATTTCAATATATAATACGCTTTTTCAGCATCGGATAGCATAATGCTGCCGCTTATAAAATATGGAAGCTATGTTATAAAAACGGCAAAAAACATTATTATTATATAAATTTTTAACGTTAAAGTTGCTTATTTACAAAAAATAATTTAAAGAGTCTCCATATAAACCGAGTAGTCAAAAGATTGCTTATTAAACTTTTTTAACAAAGGAGGTTTTTAATGAAAGCGAAACGATTATTTTTAATTACGGCTATATCTTTTATTTGCTGTATGTTTTTCGCATCCTTTGCAGCCGCCGCGAAGTCAAATCCATTGGAGTCATGGAAACCGAAATTCGATCCTTCCGGCGCAAAATACACATGTATTATTTCTAATGTTTCCAGTCCCGCTCTGGTTGGGTCATCTACCGGCTTTGCGCTAAGAGATAAGCTTTGGGAAAGAACAAACGGGCAGGTATATATAGATTATAAACCGTTGAGCGTGCTTGGCGGCGAAGTGGAAGTTTTGAATATGCTTCAAATGGGAGCGATTCAAGGCATGGGAGTCAGTTCGGTAGCGGCTACCAATTTAGGTCCCAGATTCGGACTTGTTAATTTGCCTTTTCTAATTAATTCGTTTGAAAAATTAGATAAGTTTGTAAATAGCGGCAAACTGTTCGATCATTATATGAAAGCTATGGAGCATCAGGGTATAATAGGGCTTGATATTACCGGATACGGAAATTATGGCTGGGCTACCACAAAACCGGTTAAATCCATAGAAGATGCAAAAAAGATTAAATTTAGAGTGGCCGAAGCGGAAGTAAATCAGCTTTTATATACCCAATGGAAACTTAATCCTGTGGTTATGCCCTGGCCGGACGTTCCGACTTCTTTAAAACAAGGGGTTATTACGGGTCTTGATCATACCCCTTCGGTTTGCAATATTACCAAAAAATTCGAGGTTGCAAAATATTATACTTATTTAAATTACGCTCAGGGACTTTTTATATGGATATTCAACAAGGCATGGTTTGAAAGTCTGCCGGCGGATCTTCAAAAAATCTTTAAAGAGGTTGTTTCGGAAGTATGTAAAGATATAAGAGAAAAAACCAAACAACAGGAGATCGATGAGATAAATAAGGCAAAAGAGAACGGAATAGAATTCTTCTCTCTTCCCGAAGCGGACCTTGCGGTTTTAAAGGAAAAAGGGGACGCTGTTCATCAAAAATATGCGGAGCAAATAAATAAAATATACGATGCAGATACTTGTAAATCGAAAAACTTCCTTTTGGAGGTACAGCAATATATGGGTTATAAATAATTAAACCCGCTTTTGGTTTATTTTGGATTTTTCGTCTATATTCTTATAATGAATATTAACCGTTAAAATAAAAACAAACCCCTCTTTTTTACTAAATTAAAAAAGAGGGGGAAAAATCCTTACGAACAAGGGAACAATATGATTGAAAAAATAGCGCGTTTTTTAGATAAAGCGCTTGGCTTTTTCGAGGATTGGACTTTATTTATTACGGTAATGCTCGCTCTTTTTTCTCTTTTTATAAACGTAGTGTTAAGATACGCATTCAATTACTGCCTTGCATGGTCCGAAGAGCTTGTTCGAGACGTAATAATATATACCACATTCGTAGGATGCAGCGCTGCAATACGAAGAGGAGTAATGATCAAGGTTGACGCTACTGTTCAAATCTTTCCCAAACTTAAAATTCCGCTTACCTTTTTTAGCAATTTTACCCTGTTGACATTTTCCATTCTTCTTATGATATACGGTTATAAATTAACCGCTCTTCAGGCGATAACAAACCAGCATTCCATAATAATGGGAATACCTTTAAAGTATCTTTTTGCAATACTGCCGATTACCGGCGCAATGATGTTCATACGCATTATGTTGACTTTTCATTATGATATTATGAAGTTGCGAAAAAATAAAACCGCCGAACAAACAACGGAGCAATAAGGAGTTATTCGTAATGGAAACAAGCGATACAATTATATTATTAATTTTAATAGGATGTATGGCTACAAACATACCGGTAGCATTATGCTTGCTTTTTACCTCTATTGTAGGCTTTGTTTGTTTTAGTAATTTTCCGGTATTGCTTCTTTTTCAAACTCTTTTTAGAGGGCTTGATAATTTTGCTTTGGTTGTGGTGCTCTTTTTTATTTTATGCGGCAATATAATGACTGCCGGAAAAATAGTGGAAAAGCTTATAAAAGTGGCAAACTCGCTTGTAAGCTGGCTACCCGGAGGGCTTGGAATGGCGGGGGTTATAGCCTGCGGACTTTTCGGGGCAATATCAGGCTCTACCGTGGCTACGGTGGTAGCTTTGGGCGGTTTTATGATACCGGCTTTAATAGAAAACGGGTATCCGGAAAAATATGCTTTGGGAATAATGACTACCTCTCCTAATTTAGGGGTGATAATTCCTCCGAGCATAGGGATGATACTATACAGCGCCATAAGCAACGTATCTTTAAAAGGGCTTTTTGCCACAGGCTTTGTTCCGGGTTTTTTAATAATGCTTGCAGTGTCGGTTTATACCTATTTTTATTTCAGAAAAGATAAAAAAGTGGTTCGCCAGCCGGTTCCCAGCGGAAAAGAAATTCTAAAGATATTAAAAGAAGGTTCATGGTCTTTAATGCTTCCGGTTATAATATTCGGCGGAATATTCTCCGGAGCCTTTACCGCAAACGAAGCAGCGGTGGTAGCCAGCGTATATGCTTTTTTTGTTGAATTTTTTATTCATAAATCTATTAAAATAAAAGATGTAAAAAAAATTACGATCGAGTCTGCAATAACCTGCGCGTCTTTATTAATAATAGTAACTTGCGCAACCGCATTCGGCAGGTATCTTACCCTTTCCAATATACCCGGCAGAATTACCGAAGCGGTTTTAACTACAATACAGTCTCCGGCTATGTTTTTGCTTGTGATAAATTGTTTATTTTTAATGGTCGGAATGTTTATAGATATAATTTCCGCTACAATGATATTGGGTCCGGTATGTCTTCCTATGTTGTCGGCTTTTAATATCGATCCGCTTCATTTCGGACTTATCTTAACCGTAAACCTTGCCATAGGTTACTGCACTCCGCCTATGGGAGTAAGTTTGTATATAGCCGGCGCTATTGCAAAGCGGAATATAATATATGTTTCAAAAGCGGTGATACCTTTTTTAATAATACAAATAGCGGTTCTGCTTATAATAACCTATATGCCGGATCTCTGTTTTTGCCGAGACTGATGGGGCTTGGATGATAAAATAAAATTAAGCGTAAATATAAAGCCCTTTGCATAACTTTTATTATTCTTTGTTATACAAGGGGCTTTATATTTTGAATTATATTCGTTCGTAAAATTGTTTAAGTTTTAATAATCCGTCCTGTTCATACTCTTTTATATTCGATATCGCGCCCGCTTTTATGTTTTCGATTTCCGATACGCTTTGCTTTGCTTTTTTACCCGCTTTTTCGTTGTATCCCATAAATTTATTTATTGGTTTTATATTATGTTTCTCTTTAATGTTAAGTAAAAAAGCAGTATTACACATAGAAGAAAAGTCGAATGTAGGTTGATTAAATTCTTCAATTCCCTGCGATAATAATATAACCGATACTCCTTGCGATCTTATTTCGCGCAGCATTTTTTCTAATATGTCTTTTGACTTTTTCTCTTTAAAAATTACATGCGCTTCGTCAATAAGCAATATATAACGTATTGGCATTATGTTATCTTTAAAAGAGACTTTTTTCATGTTCATAAAAACATTATAAATATAGTTTATAATTAAAAATGTTGTAATAAGTTGAATATCGCTCGGCAAATCTCTGGAAAGGGAAAGATAATAATTTTTATTTATAAAGCTTTCTATAGGCGCTCTTTCGGTTTCAAATAGATTAAACTCCTGTAAATTATCCAAAATTCCGGTTAATTTGCTTGGCTTATTATCCTCTTCTATCATTACGTTATCATAAATTTCTTTAAAAGAGGGATACTCGCCGTTCTTTTTATTATTAAAAGCATCTTTTAAGGCTTGCTTTAAAATCTGTTTTTTAACGTCGCCTATGTTGCCGAATTTTGCAATGATATCTACAAATTTATGAATGCCTTCTATTTTATTATCCTTATTTACATTATCGATAAAAGATAACGGATTTAAAGGGAAAGGTTTTGTTATATATTCGGCGTTGTTAATATCAAAAAAATTTTTATAAAATCCGCTTAATTCTTCGCCTTGCTTTAATCCCTTAAAATCAAGATACAAAAATTTAATCTGTTTATTCGAGTTAATATAGAATTGGGTTAATAATTCCAATGCAAATTGGGTTTTGCCGGAGCCGGATTCGCCTGCAACCGCAATATGCGGATTATTATATTTTGAGGTGTCGTTGATTTCTATAATGATCTCTTCTTCGGAATCTGTTTTTTTGCCTATTGCTAATTTTATTAAATCTCCGAAATATTCTTTGTCTATATTTTGGTAGGGGTTTTTAGCGTAATCAAAACTTACTTCCACATTTTCCAAAACATCCAAGCCTGTTTCTAACCGGCTTATTAAAAAATCAAAGATAGGACGAGCCGGGTCTTCTTGGAATATTTTATTAATTAGTTCCAAACCATTATCAAGATGCAACTTAAAATATTTGGAAATATCAGGATGGTTTTTATCTATTTTATAATGCAGGCATATCAAGGCTATATAAAAATCCCGTTTTTCTCCTAATAACGTAAATTCTTTGTAAAGCTTGCCTTTGGAATCGCCCATGTCATTAATATCTAAACGCTTATTTTTTGATAAAGAATAACATATTGCAATTCTTGCAATAATATTTTCCTCTTTTATGGATAGTTTTCTTGTTAGTTCGGAAACTATTTTATGATTTTTCTCGGAAGTATTTATATTAATTTGCGTCATTGGTTATAACAGGTTTTATATGATTGTTATAGGTTTGATTAGCTTCTGCATAAATGCTTGTCAATTTTTGATTAATCCAATCCGTCTCGCTTGCTTCTCCCAAAAGATATAAAAAAAGTTTGTATTTGAGTTTATTATCTTTTAGAAGCATTGTTCCGTTCCAAAAAATATATTTCCAAGTATTGCTGTTTAAATAAAAATCAATTTTTTTTATATTATTATCAAAAATGGAAAATTCATTTTTATCCTCAAAATATTTATAAGTTTTGGCAAAATATTCTTGCCCTATAGGGCGTAATAACAGACTACCTCCGTTTTCATTATTACGATTAAACGGGATATTATTTAGCATAGGCGAATTGCCGTTAATAAATGCTATTATTTCAGGAAACTTTTCAAAAAAATAATCCCAAAATTTTTTTGCTATATTATACAGGGCTTCAATTTCGGAATCGGAAGGACGTATTTTATAGTAATTGGGAGGCTTCTTAAATAGTATCTTATGAATTTTATTAACCGTAACTAAAGTAGTAAAGCTTTTTAAATCCGTCGAAGCTATATTGCCTGTTTTAGATTTTGAAAGCGTATTGACAAATTGAAATATTTTATGCTCCGAAACTATTTTTCTTGTAACAATATGAGCGGCGTCATCTTCGTCAAGAATAATCAATTCCGCATCTTTCGGTTTTTCCGCATATTTATTTAAAACCGTAAATAAACGTCTTGTTCGCTCTTTTTTATTCTGTTTATGAGCTAAAAAAATTAAAGATAATTCTTCTTCGCCTATTTTTTTGCTTTCTTTATATGCTTTTTCAAGCCCTTTTAAACGGTGCTGCCCGTCAAGCGCAAAAATCTCCTCATTACCGGATAGTTGTAATACTCCCATTTTGTTTTCAATAAAATTTATATCATCCTCTTTAATAAAGTCTTCCTCTTTAAAACGCTCTTCAATATCAAAATCATACCATTTGGGATCGCCTTTATGAATAGCTACTACAAGGCTATTAAAAAATCTTTCGTTACTTGTTAATAAATATTCGGAGATTGATTTAAGTCTTGCGGAGTTAAGGCTTCGTTGCAGTATTTCATTAATATTTTCAGTATATAACTCTTTTGAATCGGAAACCGCAATTATTCTATTAACAACTTCTTTTATTTTTATAACCGAAACATAGTAAGTCCAATCGCCTATTACCCCGCGTAATCCTGGTAAAAATATATTTCCCATAATTTTTTTTTATTAGGCATAAATACTCCTCGCGTTTTTTGCCGCTGTTGCCGAAGCTGAAAATTGATTGTTGAAAGGGGGAATTATTTTATCATATATTTCTTTCTCAATTTTTGCTATTTCATTGTCAGATAAATCTAAATCATAAAAATAAACCAATGTTTTATCCGGCCATAAATTAGTTAATAGTTTAATGTTATGTCTTGTATTTACATCTGTTAACGCATTAACATACTCATAAAATCTTTTAAAAAAAGTATTTTTTTTAAAAACGCGTCCGACATATAATAAATATCTTGCCGATGGTTTAAAATTCCAAACAGGCTCAAGAAAGAATATATAGATTCCCTTACGATTTTTTAGATCTCCAAGATTATCTCTAATATTTTCGTCGAATTTTATTCCGACAGGCTGAGGCAATTTTTGCAATAGCTCGTTATCTAATGAATCCCATTGTTTTTTATGTAAAACAAAACTTTCAATCTTATAAATTTTATCTTTATTTGTTAAGTCATGTGGTGGCAACGGCATATTTAATCCATTAATTTATTTATTTCTATTTCTTTAAATCTTGACATATCATCCGTAATATTTTCAATTAAAAATGTTTTGGCAATAAAAGGTTTCAAAATATCATATTCCGATAGCGTCAATTCTTTTTTCAAAAGCGGAAATATTATAACCTGCTCCGAAACGGTCGGGTAAAAGTTTTTTATAATATTTTCAGAGTGCGTTTCGTCAAATTTTTGCATAGGGCTATCTATAAATACGGGAAAATTTATCTCCGATTCATCTACGAGACTTTTTAATAAAGAGGATACATATATTTGTTGTTGCCCTTTTGATAAAGTTTCTCTTTTTATCTCTTCTTTTCGTTTATTATATAAAATAATATCAACCAGATCATTTATAATTTTGACTTTTACGTCTGTTATCAAATCCATATGGAGTAATTTTTTAATATTTCCCAACAAATTTTTTTGAAGCGATTCGCCCTTTTTGTTTTGAAATTCAATAATGAAATATCCTAATTCTGTTATTAATCCTTTATAAGTTTTTTCCAATTCTTTTTGACTATCGGAAACCTGAATTTTATCCGACAACCGATTAATTTTTTTTGTAAGAGTTATATTTTTATCTTTTAATCTTTTATTGTCGGCTTCCAACTTTCCGATTTCAATATTATTGCCATCTCTTTTTTTTTCTATATCCTTGCCGGAAGCCCGTAATTCTTTAATACGGTCATCTTGTAAATTTGCTTCCGCCTTTTTTATTCTTCTTTCCAGATAACTCAATTCTTGGTTAGATTGCTCATAATCACAACTAATTCTTTTTAAACTTTCTTTAAAGGTTGTTTTTAATTCCCTAATTAAATTGTCAAAATCCTGCTTTTGATTATCCGAAAAATTAAGTGTCAATTTGAAATTTTTATTTATAGTATTTTTTTCTTCAAACAGATGTTCTTTAATTAATTTGCGTATGTTATTATTATAAAATTTTTGAATTGTTACTTGAATAGCGAGTTTTGAATCTTGCTCTCTGATTTTATTTAATCTTTCAATAATCTTTTCAATCTTTAAATCAATATATTCGATTTTAGATTGCTTTTCTTTATAATTTTTTTCCAAAATAAGTTGTTCCGATACCTCTAAAACCTTATTTCCAGCAATTCCAAACGGTATATATTCGTATGTTTTTTTTAATTCTTCTTTAAGCCCCGCTATTTTATTTTTTAATTCTTTTTTTTTGCGTAACATCTCATTTTTTTCGCTATCCGAAATTGTATGTCCGCAACTTAACAAATCGTGTTGAAGCTGATCTAAATTATATGATAACAGATTATTATCTTCATTTAATTCGTCTATAGCTTCATCATTTTTTTTTATTGCATTCCGATTGTTTTTAAGTTTTCCCCTTAAGTCGTCCAATTCCCTTCGTTCCTCTATTGTAGCCGATTCTTTTTTAAGATTTTGTAATAATTCTTGTAGATTATTTCTTAAATCCTCATATTTCTTTATCCCCAATACTTCCGAGTAGGCTTTACGTAAACCTTTTTTTTGATCTTTCGGGTGAACTTCCGCAAGGGAAACAATTTTTTCGGCGTCAAAAAGGAAAAATTTGGCTATTTCTATCGGAAGTATAAAATCTAAAATAAACGGCTGATAATCATATTTTTTAGTTATCTCATTTTCTACGCCGTTTATTAAAATTTTCAATTCTTCTTTCTTTGTAAACGTATCGAACGAGCGAATAATTTTTATCTCTTTTGTAGGTATTTCAATAGGCAAATCTACGTCTATAAACGTAAGCGTAACCGAAAATTTATTTTCTCCTTCGGATCTTGCGAGTCGGTTTATCGAGGCGCTTATATAGCTTTGATAATTTCCCTGCCTTGAAATCTCATCCGCATAAAACTTGTCAACCTTTTGCATGAGCTTTCCGTATAAACCCCAAACCAGAGACATTAAAAAAGTAGTTTTCCCGTAGCCGTTTTTTCCGCTTATAATAACCATGTTTTTATTTTTTTGAGGCAGTAAATTTATTATATTTCTGCCTTTATAAATACGGAAATTATTAAGTTCTATCTCTTTAATCTTCATTTTTCTCCGCTTTTACAAACGCTTTAATTCTTGTTTCAATGCCTTTATGCAGACCGATTTTTCTAAGCATCAAATCTTTTGTTTTTTGAATTTTTAAAAGATCCTCAATCAGCCCGAAATGTTCCTGATTGTTCAAAGTTTTTTTTAATAATTCTTTTTCTTTTTTTATTTTATCCTCAATACTTTTCATATTTATTCTCTTTTGAAAAATTTTTTTATAAATATTGGCAACTTTTATATTATAAAATTTATCTTCATACCATTTTACTTGTATGGCGACAAGCTCTTGGTGTGAAATAAGCTCAACATATGGCTGTTTTTTTTGTATCTCTTTTTGGGCTTTTAAAACCTGTTCTAAAACCTTTGCCCTATATTCAGGTTCGTAAGGTCCGCCATTTTCAAGATATGCTCCGTTTCTTCTATGATTTTTTCTATTTTCCGGTTTATTTCTTTCTTCTACTAACGAGTTTCTAATATCTAAAAGCGGCCGCAACCATTTATAACCGCTTTTTATTAGTTCGGTTGTTGACTTGTCCTCTTTTACTACCGTGCAAGTCCAGCAGCCGAAACGGCTTTGTCCGCAAGAAGGAGTTTTTCCATTTATTATAAGAGGCGAGGGGCATTCATAATCATCCGCGCTTGCATCCGCATAAATATCAGATAATGTTTCGTTATTTGCGCCCCAAGGCGATTCCATAGAAGCAATGCAATACCAAACCTCTTCCAAATCAAGATTTTTTATAGGTAAAAAAATATAAGCATTTTTCAGCAAGGTATGAGCGGAGAGGCGGTTTCCTATAACATTATGTTTTTTTATAATCTTTGCCCTGCTTGAACTTTCGGAAATTCTTGTGCCCAGAATTAAAATAGCCCCTTCTCTTTTTTTTAAGATGCTTTTAATATATCTTGTAGTAGGTTTGATTTTTAATCTTTCCGTACACCAACGGAATTGATGGTTTGGGGCAGGATATCCGAGTCCTATTAGTTTAATCCAAAAAGTATCCTCCAACGCGGGCATACTTTTATAAACAAATATAGGCAGCCCCTGTCTTGCGGCTTCTTCTTGAATTTTTAGCAAAACTCCGTCAACATAGCTCTCAATTATAGGATTCTCTACAAGCGTATTATTACAAACTACATGTATATCCCTTTTTCTTTTGTTTTTTTCGACTTTTAAAACGGCTCTCCAAACTAATTGAAGAACTACGGTAGAATCTTTTCCGCCGCTAAATCCTATTATCCAAGGTCTGCTTTTATTTTTGTCATGCAAATATTGGTCAAGTATTTCGTTTTCAATATGTTCTATTTTTTTATTCATTCTTTTTTACTGATATTTATTAAAACATCTTTTTGTTGATAACCCGCTTTATTGATGATGAGATAGAATTAATATGTTATTTCGGTTAGTAACAGGTTTTTATTTTAATTGCAAAAAAGCTTTCCTTTTATTCTATTATTCCGGCGCCTATAACTTCGTCCGCGTTATAAAATACGGCTCCTT
>JAFDMD010000021.1 GCA_019306185.1 Deltaproteobacteria bacterium | reverse complement strand
TTAATACTCAAGTATTTTTAACTACTCATAGTAAAGAGTGCATTGACGCTTTTGTAAAAAATATACCTCAAATCAATAAATTATCCGCTTACGCTTTGGTAGAAGATAAAAAAAGTATTACTGTAAGAGAATTCGAAGGAAAAGAATTTAAAAGACTTATCGAAGCCGGAAATGTCGATCTGAGAAAGGCGAGATAATGGAAAAAATCAACGCTCTTATCATATTTTGCGAAGGCGCGCATGACGTTACATTCTGCCGTTTGGCATTTAAATACCATTTTAATATTAATAAAATAAACTGGAAATTTTCCGAATACCCAGCTCCTTTAAATCAATTATTTCAAAATAACATTAAAAAACATGCCGCTAAAGATATGAGTTTGGATATGGCGCATAAATTCTTTCTGCCGGATAAAACCCTATATAGCAAAGAGAAAAAAACCCTTATATTGCTTTTTAATGCCGGCGGAAAAAATAAGACAGATAATCCGAAAAAATTTCTTGCCGATTTTATACCGTTATTAAAAAAAGCCGAAATATTTCCGGATGGCGCGGATAAAATTATAAAATCCTGCAACTATCTGTTTTTATATGATAGAGACTACAAAAAAGAATCCGAAATATCATCTTGGCATAATAAACAATTTGCAAAAATTGACGATGAAATATCTATTTCCGACAAAGAGAAAAAAATTTATCTTTTTTCAAAATCTAATAAAACCGGAACGCTTGAAGATATGCTTTTGCCTATGCTTAAAAAAGCCGAAGAAGATTTGACAAATAAAGGGGAACAATTTATTGACGACTGCTTTACGTGGGATACAAAAGAGGAAGATATAAAAACAATAACCGCCGAAATTGCAAAAAGAAAAAAATCTATTATTACCGTAATCGGTCAAAAAAAAAAACCGGGTTCTTCAATGAACGTTATTATTGATCAGGCAAAATTAATTCCAAAAAAAACATTTATAAATAACGAGGATGTTAAAAAATTCGTATCATTTGTAAAAGGTTTTGCAAAAATTTAATAATCAAACTTATCATAAAAAGGAAAACTTATGGCAGCTCCGTCTCAAAACAAAACCTTATACGCAATTTTCGGCAACCCTATAAGCCATAGCATAAGCCCCATTATCCATAACGCCGCCCTAAAAAATGCAAAAATAAACGGAATATATGCGGCTTTTAAAACCGAAACCGCGCAAGATACCGTAAAAATGATAAAAGAATTAGACATTGCGGGCGCAAGCATAACAATTCCTCATAAAACCGATATAATAAAACATATTGATAAAATAGGAGAAACAGCTAAAAAAATAGGCGCGGTAAATACCGTTATAAATGAAAACGGACTTCTTTTCGGCACCAATACGGATGCCGGAGGCGCAATAAAAGCGCTTGCCGAACATACCGAAATAGAAAATAAAAATATAGCCATACTCGGAGCCGGAGGCGCGGCAAGAGCCGTTATTTACGGCGTAAACTTTAAAAAAGGAAAAGTTACCCTATTAAACAGAACCATAGATAAAGGGGAAAAACTTGCAAAAGAGTTTAACGTAAATTTTATGCCGCTTTCCGAAATAAACTCCGAAATAAACAAACATAAGTTCGAAATTATCATAAATACCACAAGTCTCGGAATGGCGGGGCGCGAAGATAAATCGCCCGTTAAAAAAGAGTATCTTAACAAAGATATAATAGTTATGGATATAATATATAATCCCTTAAAAACAAAACTATTAAAATATGCGGAAGAAAAAGGGTGTAAAACAATAAATGGGATAAGCATGCTTGTATATCAAGCGGCGTTACAATTCGAGCTATTTATCGGAATACAAGCGCCTATAGACGTAATGAAAAAAGCCGCGGATGCCGCGTCCACAACACTTTAAAACTATTTCACATATTTTAAAAATTATTTGCCGTTAAGCCCTTTTTAATATAAAAAATAGAACTGTTAATAATCCAATAAATTATTAGCTATAAGGAGGATATTATGGTCTCCAGCAGTGAAAATTTACTTGATGAAGTAAAAAAATCTGTAACGAGAATACAAAATATTAATGTTCAACACCTACCGCAAGAGAAAAAACTCGGAGAAAAGCTGAATTTTAACGATGCAGTTAAACCTGCAAATCTGTTAATTGATCTGTATAAACGTTTATCTGTTAAGGCTCTGCAAGATTTTCCTGATGAAGTTTTAAACAAAATAATATCTAATGCTGACCATCATTACAAACTATTCAGTGACGTGGTAAATTTTAACATCGAGCAAAATGCTCCGCGTGATGCCAGAAAAAATATTATCAACAAGATCAACGCGGCTTACGCGTCGGCATTTAATTTATTACATCCATATATAGCTCATTCTCTGCATCGTTCTGCAGATTTTCAAAGATTAGATGCCGAAGCAAGGGCAACTATACAACACATCCAAGATAAAGCTTCCGAAGCTTCTCAAAAATTAACTGAACATGAAAAAAATGCAAAACAAGCTCTTGAAGAAATTCGAAAAGTAGCTACGGAAGAAGGAGTCACGCAACAAGCCATTCACTTTAAAAATGAATCGGAAAAGTGGAAAAAGCTAACATTTATATTTGCTTGCATTCTTGGATTTTTTGCCATAGTTAGCATTTTCTTACACAAAATTCCATGCATAAAACCCGAATCAACTTATGACACGATACAGTTGGCAATAAGCAAAGTGCTTATCTTTTCAGTTATGTCTTACTTGCTTATTTTATCAGCAAAAAATTTTCTAAGCCATAAGCATAATGATATTGTAAATAAGCATAGACAGAATGCTTTAATGACGTATAAAGCCATTGTAGAAGCTTCGGGTGAAGAAGGCATCCGTGATGCAGTCCTTCTTCAAGCTGCCAGTTGCATTTTTTCTTCTCAAGCAACAGGTTACGTTAATCAGGGAGGAGATAAGGATATTTCTAATCAAAAATCGGTTGTTGAAATAATGACTAAGCCATTAGCTCAAGTATTAAAAGAAACTTCCAAATAACTTCTATGATAAAAATAACCCCTAAAAAAATAAAAACAAACCTTGTAACCATACCCGGCTCAAAAAGCTACACCCACCGCTTCCTTATAATATCCGCATTATCAAACGGGCGCTGCTCCTTAATAAATCCGCTTAAAAGCGAAGACACCCTTTTAACCTTATCCGCATTAAAAAACTTGGGGATAAATATTAGCGAGCAGGATAACAAAATCATCATAAACGGAACATCCGGCAAAATATACGCCCCGTCTTCTCCCCTCTATTTAAAAGGTTCCGGAACCTCTATGAGACTTTTAACCGCAGTATGCGCCATAGGAGAAGGCAAATTTACGCTTACCGGAAACAAAGCCCTGTGTTCCCGTCCGATAGACGATTTAATCTCTGCTCTTACGCAAATAGGCGTTTTGATAAACTGCCCGATCAAACGAGGGTTTCCTCCGTTGGAAATAATAGGAAATAAAAATATAGCCGATGGAAAAGTAAATATAAAAGCCGGCAAAAGCAGCCAATACCTTTCGGCGCTTCTTATGATCGCCCCTTATACAAAAAAAGGACTTCATATTACCGTTACGGACGAGCCGGTATCAAAACCTTACATAGATATAACCATAGAGGCTATGCAACGGGCTGGCGTTAAAATAGAACGAGAGGGTTATAAAAACTTTCTTATAAAAGGGGAACAAACCTATAAAAACGGAACATATAATATCGAGCCGGACGCATCAGCCGCCGGATACTTCTGGGCTGCCGCGGCTATAACAAAATCATCCGTAACCGTAAACAACCTTAATAAAAAATCAAAACAAGGAGATATAAATTTCCCTAAAATATTGGAACAAATGGGCTGCAAAATAAAATATACAAACAACGGAATAACTGTTATAGGCGCAGATATTACCGGTATAAAAGCCGATATGTCCGATATGCCGGATATGGTCCCTACCCTTGCAATTGTAGCCGCCTTTGCCAAAGGGGAAACAATAATAAAAAATGTAGGACATTTAAAAATAAAAGAGAGCGACAGATTAACCGCTATGGAAACCGAACTTAATAAAATAGGAATCAAAGCAAAAGCCTTTGAAGATAAGCTTATAATAAAAGGCGGCAAACCAAAAAGCGCCGCAATAAAAACTTACGACGATCATAGAATAGCAATGAGCTTTGCAATAGCGGGGCTTAAAACAGACGACATAATAATAACAGACGAAAAATGCGTTGATAAATCCTTTCCCGATTTTTGGAAAATATTTCAAAAACTTGATTAATTTATCCGCTACAATAATAAAAGAATTCCTCGCTTCGCTCGGAATGACAAGCAAGAATTTTTTCCTGTCATTTCGATCCGAAGAGGAAAAACCCCTTAATACAAAGCGATAAATAACAGATATTGGCAAAACCGTTTACGCTTAAAATGTAGCTTTTTCAGTATCGACTAAAACAGGCTAATAATTAAAATTCAAACAAAATAAATAAAATGAACAAAATAAAAAATTATGACCAAATATACTTAATAGGATACAGAGCCTCCGGCAAAACTGCCGTAGGAAAAACTTTGGCAAAAATTCTTAACCGCGAATTTATCGATACGGACGAAGAAATAATCGAACAAAACAGGATGGAAATATCGGACATCGTAAAAAAATACGGCTGGGATATTTTTAGAAAAAAAGAGAAAGCCCTTATCAACTCCATAAATCCTTCGGATAAAATCATAATAGCTTTGGGAGGCGGAGCTATTATCGATTCCGACAACATAAAAACCGCAAAACAAAACGGAACCATTATATACCTTAAAACCTCGCCGGACATTATAAAAAAAAGACTTGCAAAAGATATAAAAACCGAAAAAAATCGCCCTTCCCTTTCAAACGCGGGAACAGTAAACGAGGTTGATAAAATACTTGCGGAAAGAACGCCCATATATAACAAAGCGTCCGATCTTATAATAAATACCGATAACAAAACAATTAAACAAATATGTTATGAAATAAACAAATGTTTATACCCACAACAAAACAGGAATTAAAAACTCTCGGATGGAACAAACTCGATATAATAATAGTTTCGGGAGACAGCTATATAGACAACCCGTTTATAGGGGCTGCGGTTATAGGAAAACTGCTTATAAGCAAAGGATTTAAAACCGGCATTATAGGACAGCCGGCTATAAATTCCAACGCAGACATAACAAGACTCGGCGAGCCAAAACTATTCTGGGGAATTACCGGCGGTTGCATAGATTCTATGGTTGCAAACTATACCGCTTCCGGAAAAAAAAGAAAAAAAGACGACTATACCGCAGGAGGCTTAAATAACAAAAGGCCCGATCGCGCGGTTATAGTTTACGCAAATCTTATAAGACAACATTTTAAAAATACACAACCGCTTATTCTCGGAGGAATAGAGGCAAGTTTAAGAAGAATACCCCATTACGATTACATGTCAAACAAACTCCGCAGATCAATACTATTCGACGCAAAAGCGGATTACATAATATACGGCATGGGGGAAAAAGCCGTAATTGCACTTGCCGAAAAATTACAAAAAAAAGAAAATACAAAAAATATTGCGGGAACCTGTTGCATATCCGCAAAACATAAAAAAGAGTATATACAACTTCCGTCTTACGAAAACATTTTAAAAGATAAAAAAACCTTTATACAAATGTTTAATACCTTTTATTCAAACAACGATTCTAAAACCGCAAAAGGGCTTTGCCAAAAAAACGGGGACCGTTATCTTATACATAACCCGCCGGCAGATAATCTTACGACCGAAGAATTAGACAAAATCTACGATTTAAATTATGAAAACGACCTTCATCCTTTCCATAAACAGAAAGGAGACGCTCCCGCTCTTAACACAATAAAATTTTCCGTAAAAACCCACAGGGGCTGTTACGGAGAGTGCGCCTTTTGCGCCATAGCGATTCATGAAGGAAAAACCGTAATATCAAGAAGCGAAGAATCCATAATAAAACAGGTGAAAAAACTAACCATACATCCGGATTTTAAAGGATACATATTAGACGCCGGAGGTCCTACCGCAAACATGTACGGTTTTGAGTGCAAAAAAAAAATTATAAACGGAGCATGCAAAGATAAAAAATGCTTATATCCTAAAATATGCCCGTCTTTAAATCCGAGTCATAAAAAACAGATAGACCTTTTAAAAAAACTTGAAAAAATCAAAGGAATAAAAAAAATATTTATAGCGTCCGGCATAAGACACGATCTTATACTTGCCGATAAAAAATACGGGGAAAAGTATCTTAAACAAATCATAAAAAACCATATATCCGGTCAAATGAAAATAGCGCCGGAACATATCGAAGATAAAATACTCGCCTTAATCGGCAAGCCTAATAAACAATGCCTTATAGACTTTGTAAACCTATTTTATAAATATACAAAACAGGCTCAAAAAAAATTATATCTAACCTACTATTTTATGGCGGCTCTTCCCGCCTGCGCCGAAAACGACATGAAAAAACTTAAAACCTTTATATCGTCCAAACTTAAAACCAACCCGGAACAAATACAAATATTTACCCCTACCCCCTCTACATATGCGACTCTATCCTATTATACGGAGATTAATCCGTTTACAAAAAATAAAATTTATGTTGAAAAAAATATCAAAAAAAAGGAAAAACAAAAAAGCATCATAATATCAAAACGGAGAATGAAAAAATGAAAAAATATAATTGTCTTTTTATTATCATTATACTCTTTACGCTATCTGTCTCATTTACGGCGTATGCCGCGCAAGAGGAAAAAGACGAAAAGGCGTCCCTTTTTCAGCCCCTTATCGCAGACCCGCGCCAGCCTCATTTTTCGGCTTCTTACCAACGATATATAAATGATGACGAGCTAAAAAACATCGGTTCTACAAGCTTCGGCGAAACATTTACTTCCCGCCCTTGGAACGCTTTCAACGGCGAAATGAGCATAGGAATACAAGCGGCTGTTTTTGCCTTCTTTAACCTTGACGCCGAATCTATGGATCTTATAAATGCGGACTATTGGGTAGGCATTCCGCTTCAATATAAAAAAAATGACTTTTCGGCAATGGCCAGAATATTTCATCAAAGCTCCCATCTCGGAGACGAATATCTTCTTTTTAATGATATAGATAGAGTTAATTTAAGCTACGAAGGCATAGACCTAAAAATATCTTACGATATAAATGAAGTTTTAAGAGGCTACATGGGCGCAGGCTACATATTTCATAAAGAGCCGGAAAATTTAAAACCTGTTTCCGCTCAATTCGGAGCCGAATATAAATGCGATAAAATCTTTTTTAACGATCATATAAGGCCAATAGCCGGAATCGATACAAAAACATGGGAAGAAAACGACTGGGGATTAGATATATCCGTTAGATTCGGGGTTCAACTTGAAAATATAATAAGCAAAAAACGAAAAATGCAAATTATGTTTGAATATTTTCACGGAAACTCGCCGCACGGGCAGTTTTATAATAAAAAAATAAAATATACCGGCATAGGAACCCATTTTTATTTTTAAGCTTTAAACAGGCTTTTTTCTATTTTTGTTCCGTATGGCTCAAAATAATCGGGATGTTTTAAAATAGTATCGAAGCGCCCGTTAACTTCCGAAAGTTTTATTAAATCTATCCGTTTTAATATATCTATAGTTACGGGACGTTTTGCATCGAAAAATATTAAAGATTCAAGAAAATTTAAACAAGCTTTGGAATTTAATAATTTCTCTATAAATAAAGCCTGTTTTTTCGAATAACAAGGAAAAAAATAGCATGTATCGTCAAGCATTATAGGCTTATTATTATAAGAACCTACCGCCCTGAAAAAAATCTTTTTATGAAAGCCGGAAACCGCCACTTTCCATTTGGAAAAACTGTATGCGCCAACCCCGAATATAGAAAAGCGAAAATGCTTTTTATATATTCGGCTTTTACGGTTATCTAATATTTGAGAATGCCTTATTAAATAATTCCATGTATTAGGAGCGGTAGTTTTTATTGCCGAAGTATCCTTATTAATCTTTTTTTGAGTAACTATCATGTATTTTGACGGAATAAGGCGATTATTACTAAGATCAGACGATTTTAATAACGGAAATATATAATTCGGCTCAATACTTACGATCTCGCCAAAACCGTTTTTATAACTATCGCCGTCTTTTACTAATTCCATTACCTTAATCGCATCATGTTTTATGCCGGAACGCCATTTATAACAATTAGCCCCGTCTATACTTTTATACTTGTCAAAGCCGTCCATATCCGCAACCAAATCATTATTTGATATGCCAAAACGCCGAATTTCTTTTGTAAATGATAAATCGCCGTAAATATACGCGCTTTTATTGATATTTTTATTACTTTTACAAATAGAAGTAACAAACAAACAGGCGTCAGCAGATATGTTAAAATGTTTTTTAGCGTCAATTAAATGTATTGAGCTGTTATCGATTCTATTATTATTTTGCCAAAAATACTTTAACACTTTTCTCGCCGTAGAGGTTTTACATAACATAGCAAGGCGAGAAGCCTTTTTTATGGGTAGGCTTTCTATAAGCTTTATCAACATCCATTCGGCAATATCAAAATTCGATTTCCCCGTTTTCGCGTCAAAGCCTTTCAAACGGCAAAAATTATTCTTTTTAGGAAGATTGCCGCTATTTAATACCGATAAAGAAGAATTTGTAACCCACGGCGGGTTGCCTATTATCAATATATTATTATCAATCTTTTCAGATGCAAAAAATGATTTCCAGTCAAAAGAAAAAAATCCGCTTCGTATAAATACAAATTTTCTTTAAGGTTAAGATCATTTTTTAATTTTGTAATATAATCTTTATTAATATCAAACCCATAATATAAAGTTCCTTTATTCCAAACTGTTATAGCGGCTTTAATAAACGAGCCTAATCCGCATGTAGGCTCTATTATTGCGGTTGGTTCAGGAAAAAAATTCTTTACAAATGATATTACCTCGCTTGACAGCGCAAAAGGAGTTTGAAAACCTCCGAATTCTTTTTTGCTTGAAATCATTATAAAATCCTTATAATCCCTTTAATATTTCCCGCTTCTTGTATAATTCGACTGTATTGCAACCTCCATTGCAGCGCGTTGGAAATAGTTAAATATCCTATTCGCGGGGGCGAATTCAAAACCTCTTCGGCGAGAAGCCTTTCCTGAATTTCATCAATAGGCAACATACGCTCTTGAAAAAAAGCTATAATATCATCTATATTGCCGTCATTTTTCAATATATTATTTAACCCTTTGGTAGTCTGAAAATCAGCCGTTCTATTCTTTTCAATAAATATCGTATGACAAATATTAAGACGCCCTGTTTTTATTTTATTATTATCCGTTTTTTCATATACAAAAACAATGAGAGAATAACCTAGCCCAAAAATTTTTTGTCTTGCGTTTCGATAAGGACATAAGGACTGAGGCTGCTTTATGCTTGTTATTTTCATATCAATACTTAATTCGGGAAAATCAATCCCTTTTGCAGACGAACCGGCAATATAATTATACTTCGATAATAAAAAATTATGAAATTTATGTTCAAAATAACTCCCTATTGCCTTCCCGTCTGTTATTCCGAAAAGAGATTTTTCATTATGTTCGGATTCTATTTTTGCAAAAATATTTGCTTCATTTTGTAATAAATTAACGGTTAATCTCTTTTTATCCATAACGCTCCTTTACTAATGATATAAATTAAAACATTCTGTTACATTTTTTGTTTGATTTTCTTTGCGATCTATTATAATTTTTACAAAAAAAACAAAATGTTAAGAAAATAAACAGCTCTGAAAAAATACCTAAAAATGAGTAATATAAAAAAATCGGCTCAATCAAGCAAAAAATAAAATATTTTATTTCTATCGCTCCGATTTTTGCATACTATGGCTTTAAATTTTTAAAGGACGCTTGACGAACATATAACAAATAATCCGATTTCGCCGTCTTTACTTTTAGTCGCGCTATAAAAAGACAACCTGTTAAAAATCAAATGCTTTTTAAAACAGTTTGAGGGTTTTAAAAATAAATGATATGAAAAAAACGTTTTGACCAGCATAGGCGAAAATAATTTTTTTAAAATAAAATATTAACGGATAAAAGATAAACAGGTATGACTAAAAAAAAAAAGAAAAGATGGGCGGATCATTATACGGTAAAAGCAAAAAAGGAGAATTATCCCGCCCGTTCCATTTATAAGCTTCAAGAAATTCAAAAAAAATATAATATAATAAAAAGAGGGGGTAGAGTTTTGGATTTAGGCTTTGCCCCGGGATCATGGCTTCTTTATGCGGCTCATTCTACGGGCGAAGACGGAAGCGTTATCGGAATTGATATAAAAGATACGGATATAGTTTTGCCGAATAACGCAAAGGTTATTAAAGCGGATATATTTGAGTATCAGGATAACGAGTTATTTGCAGATAATAGATTTGACGTTGTATTAAGCGATATGGCGCCGGATACTACCGGAAATAGCTTTGTAGATTCCGCCCGCTCCTTAAATCTTGCGGAAGCCGCTTTTTTAATTGCAAAAAAAACTCTTGCTCCGAAAGGCTCTTTTGTATGTAAAATTTTTTTCGGAGAGGATTTTAAGGCTTTTACGGACAAAGTAAAAGGGTATTTTAAAGAGTTTAAAATTTTTAAGCCTAAAACCTGCCGTAAACAGAGTAAAGAAATTTATATCGTAGGAAAAGATAGAAGTATTTAAACGCGTTATCCCCCGTATTGTTTGGAAAAAGGAAAATATCTTTGCATATAATTAAGGAAGCGACTCAAGCAGAGGTTTGGGAGCATTGGTATAAGACGGAAAATTCGGAAGAATATCAAAAATTATCTAAAAATAAATTGACGCGATAAATTAATGATTGGAGTCATGATATAAAAGCTAACCTGCCAAATAACCTAAAATGGCATCTCGCCGAACCGGAAGAAGCCGATATTGATAAAATATATATAATTTCTTCCGGGGATTGGGAGGGTATTTCAAAAAAAACTTATCTTGCCGACGTTGTGCGTAAAAATGTTAATAAGGTGTTTTTTAATCAAGATAGCATAAGAATTGCCAATGATATTAAAGAAAAAATAAATTATTTGGAAACAGGCGGCGTTTTGGATATAAGATTGATTTTGATAGCCGATAATCCTTCGGGTCCGTTTACGCTTATTGAAGGCAACCGACGTTCAGTCGCTTTTTTAGCGTTAAATAGGTTGTTAAAAATTCAGGTTTATTTAGGCATATCGAATAATGTAAAAGTTTCGCTTTGCGCAAGAGGCATGTATAATAAAAAAACGGCTTTACATAAAAAAAAATTCGCTACTAACCCCGAAAGATCAATAAGATAGACGAGGCAAGAGGGATTGCATGCAACCCCTCTTACATTTTTTGGTCAAGCTTTAATCGATAAAATTATTCTATTCTTCCTCCGCTTTTTTAACCGCTTCCACTACCTTTTGGGTTTCTTGAGCCGGAACCTCGTCATAATGAGAAGACTCAAGAGTAAATAAGCCTCTTCCTCCTGTTATGGAGCGAAGCGAAGTGGCGTAAGTTTGAAATTCGGCAAGAGGAACATTTGCTATTATTACCTGATTTTTTCCTTTGGAATCCATACCCAAAACTTTGCCTCGTTTTGAATTAAGATCCCCCATTATATCGCCCATATATTCGTCCGGAGTTGTTATTGTTATTTTCATTATAGGCTCTAATAAAATCGGCAAGGCTTCTTCCATAGCTTTTTTAAATGCAAGCGACGCCGCTATTTTAAAAGCCATTTCGGAAGAGTCTACGTTATGATACGTTCCGTAATCAAGCGTCGCTCTTAAATCAACGCAAGGAAAGCCCGCAAGCGCTCCTTTTTGACACGATTCGACAATTCCTTTTTCAACCGCCGGTATATATGTCTTCGGTATTGCGCCGCCTACCACTTCATCTGCAAATTCAAACCCTTCGCCGCGGGGTTTAGGCTCAAATCGCACCCAGCAGTCTCCGTACTGTCCGTGTCCGCCGGATTGTTTCTTATGTTTGCCCTGCACTCGCACTTTCTTTTTAATAGTTTCTTTATAAGGAATTTTAGGTATATTTAATAAGGCTTCCACGTTGAATTTTCTTTTTAGTTTTTCCAAAGCGGCTTCTATATGAACCTGTCCGCAGCCGGAAAGAAGTATCTCTTTTGTTTCCGAATTTCTTTCTAACGTAAGCCCGTTATCCTCTTCTATAATCTTTATAAGGGAACTGAATATTTTATCCTCTTCCCCTTGAACTTTAGCGGTAATCGCAAAGGAAATAATCGGAGAAATCGGTTTTGCGGTTTGATATATTATTTTTTCGTTTTCGTCGCACAGAGTGTTTCCCGTAATGGTCTCTTTAAGCTTTGCAACCGCCGCTATGGAACCTGGGACTGCGCTTTCCGCAAGTTTTTGCTCTTTGCCCGCAATAGTTAAAAGTTGACTGTATTTCTCTTTTACGTCTGTTGTAGTATTTAAAAATGTTCCGTCTTTTCCCAGCGTTCCGGAAACCACTTTAAACAGGTTAAGTCTGCCTGCATAAGGATCGGCTATTGTTTTGAAAACAAAGGCGGAAAAAGGAGCGTTCGGGTCCGGCTCTCTTTTTATTTCTTTTTCTTCCCATGTTCCGATTTTACCTTCTCTATCTATAGGAGAGGGCATATTTAAAGATATAAAGTTTAATAGAGTCTCTATGCCTATTCCCGATGTTTTTCCGATTGCGGAGCCGCATAATACCGGAACAAAGAGGTTATTTACCGTTCCTTGTCTTAAAGCATTTTTTATCTCTTCGTCCGTAACTTCTTCCCCTTCAAGATATTTTTCTATAAGATTATCGTCGGCTTCGGCTATGTCTTCTATAAAGGTTTCGCGAGCTGCCGTTACAGCCTCTTTGATGTTGTCCGGAATTTCAGTTTTTGTTAATGTTCCGTCGTCGTTATACATATAGGCTTTGTTTGTGATAAGATCCGCTATTCCGTTAAATTCGGCTTCTTTTCCTATCGGTATTTGGGTAATAACTATTTTTTGCGGAAATGTTTTCTTTATATCTTCTATTGTTTTTTCAAAATCGGAATGTTCTCTGTCTAATTTATTTATAAATATTATACGGGGTATTTGATATTTATCTGCAAATTCCCAAGCCTGTTCGGTCTGAACTTTCACTCCGTCTATCCCGTCTATAACAGTTATCGCCGCTTCAGCCGCTTCCAAACATAACTTAGTATCGGAAAAAAAATTCTGATCTCCCGGAGTATCTATAAGGTTTATAGTGTTTTTATCCCATTCAAATTGATAGAATGAAGAACTTATACTATTGCCTCTTTTTAATTCTTCCGGTTCAAAATCCATTACGGTATTTCCTTTTTCCACGCGTCCGATTCTTTTTGTAACTTTTGCTTTAAAAAGCATAACTTCGGCTATGGATGTTTTGCCGGATCCTCCGTGTCCGATTAAAGCTATATTTCTTAATTTGGCGATATGTTCAGACATTATATGTTTACTCCTTTTTAATAATATTATTTTCCTCTGTTTTAAGTTCGCCGTTTAACTTATTTACGCCTGTTTTTTGCGTTAAAAAAGGGCGATGCTTTTTGTTATCCGGCGAACTTTTATTATGTTTTTTACAGTCCGCTCTTTTAAAAAGCGCCGACTATATATTACGGTTATTAAACTACTCCCTGATCGGTCATAGCCTCCACAACTTTAACGAATCCTGCAATATTAGCTCCTATTACGTAATTTCTCTGCGCTCCGTATTGCTCGGATGCGTTTATACAACTTGTATGAATGCTTTTCATTATTAATTTAAGGCGCTCGTCAACCTCTTCTCTTGTCCATCCGTATCTCATGCTATTTTGGCTCATTTCAAGCCCCGAAACCGAAACGCCGCCGGCATTTGCCGCTTTACCCGGGGCGTAAAGCAGTTTATTATCTATAAATATATCCATGCCTTCCGGAGTAGTAGGCATGTTTGCTCCTTCGGAAACCGCTTTAACTCCGTTGTTAATTAGATTTTGAGCATCTTTTCCGTTTATTTCATTTTGAGTCGCAGACGGAAACGCGCAATCTGCTTTATGATCCCACAAAGGGTTATAATCCGCGTCAGGATCTATCGGCTTATATTCCGCATTATTATATTTTTCGGCATATTCTTTTATTCTGCCTCGTTTTATGTTTTTTAAACGTTTTATAAACTCAAGTTTTTCTCTGTTTATTCCTTCTTCGTCGTATATGTAACCGGAAGAATCGGAACAGGTTACAGGTTTTGCATTCAGATCGAGAAGTTTTTCGATTGTATATTGGGCTACATTGCCGGAGCCTGATATAAGGCAAATTTTATTTTGCAAGTCGTCCCGCTTAACTGCAAGCATTTCCGCCGTAAAATATACGCTTCCGTATCCTGTGGCTTCGGGTCTTATTAAGCTCCCGCCCCAATTTAAGCTTTTTCCGGTTAAAACTCCGGTAAATTCGTTTTTAAGTTTTTTATACATCCCAAAAAGGTATCCGATTTCTCTTGCTCCTACTCCTATATCTCCCGCGGGAATATCGGTATTAGGTCCGATATGTCTAAAAAGTTCCGCCATAAAATTTTGGCAAAATCTCATAACTTCGGCGTCTGATTTGCCTTTCGGATCAAAATCGGAGCCTCCTTTTCCGCCTCCCATAGGAAGAGTGGTTAAAGCGTTTTTAAATACCTGTTCAAACGCCAAAAATTTTAATATTCCGAGATTAACCGAAGGGTGGAACCTTAAGCCGCCCTTGTATGGTCCTATGGCGCTGTTCATCTCCACTCTAAAGCCTCTGTTTACCTGAACTTCGCCTTTATCGTCCGTCCAAGGAACTCTAAACATTATAACCCGTTCCGGTTCTACTATTCTTTCGAGTATTTTTATTTTTCTATACTCCGGGTTTTTATCCATAACAGGTTTGATAGATTCCATTACTTCGGTTACGGCTTGATGAAATTCCGGTTCGTTTTGGTCTCTTTGTTTTACGCGCTCTATAATAGATTTCATTTGTTTTTCCTTTTTAGAATTCGGATGCATAACTTCGTAGTTTGTTATGCATCCGAATTTTCCATTTATAATCACCTTTGTTTATAATTAAATTATTTCGTCTGCCTTTTTATAATTTATTTACTATTAAAAAATTTGTCCTCGCTTTGCGCGACAAAATAACAGGATAAAAATAAAAAGTTTGTCTTGTCGAGCTAATCAAGAAATCCCTTTATTATTCGGACAATCCTATTAAAGCTTTTGAAGTTGCGCCGTCAATTTGTATTGTTAAAAATTTTTTCAATCTTATATGTTTTATAAAACGGTCTGTTTTTAACATCGGCATTTTATCTATTTTTTCCCATCTTATAAAATCCTCGTTATTAGTTTTAACCGTCATATAACCGACTCCCAAAGATGTTATGTTATGAAAAAAATGGCTGCCATAAGAAGGGTCCGCTTTTAAATCGGCAAATTCGGTCTCTATTATGGCGCCTGCATTTGAAATATCGTTCCATTTCACGGGTATCCCAAGCCACCTATCCGCGCTTCCCCATCTTCCCGGTCCTATTAAAAGATATTTTCTATTTTCCTTAATAAGTCGTTTATTAATCTCTTTTATTTCCGAAGCTATATCCAAAGTTTTGGTTATATCAAAGCTTTTTGGATTTACCAATACAATATCTTCAATATCTGATATTTCTCCGTTTCCAAGAGCGTTTGAGCTGTAGCATAATCCGTTTTCTATATCCTCTTCTTTTATTGAAAATTTTTTTTCGGTAAATGCGCCGCTCATAGGTCTTATTTGTAAAAGAGCAAATAACGGTTTTTGATTGCTATTATCCGGCAGATTTACGGCAAATTCTATTTCTATAGGGCATCCCATTCCTTTTGCGCCTATTTTTAAAAGCCGAGTTATTATTTCCGGGATTGAAAAAAGGTTATATTTTAATATGTTTGCAAATGTCAATATAGGATATCCGTCCGCAGAATAGCCGTCTTTTATTTTGTTGTCTTGAGGGATAAAATAGCTTGATAATTTTTTTATCGGCGAATTATCAGGTACCGTTTCGGCGTCCGCATCCGTTTCTATTTTTGAAAGAACGGCTTCGTCGTCAAGGTTATAAGAGGCGTTTTCCGCAGACCCGAACATATCGGGGAAGTTATCTATATTAAGGGCGTAAAAATATTTTTGAGAATTTTTAAGAATATCGTCGACAGTGGAAAATTGGGGCAGCATCTGCGGATATCGCGGCGAAAATCTAAGAGAATATCCTCCTTGCACCACTATTGTTCCGAGACCCGCGGCTATAAAGGCGATGCCTTCTTCCTGCTTCATATATGAAACAGGATAAAAATTATAAGACTGAGCTACTCCCGATATCGCCGGATAAAAGTAGCTTTTATATTTTTTGCCTATTACCTGTTGTATTATTACTCCCATTTTTTCCTCTTCTATTCTGTTTGAAGAGTTTTTAATAAATGTTTTGGACGCTTCAAGATATGTGGAGGCGTAAACCAGTTTTATAGCGTCCGTAAGTCTTTTAATTCTTTTTTGCGGCTCCGCCGCCGAGTTTGGTATCATATAAGTTTTATAGACTCCGGCGCACGGATGATTTTGAGCGTCTTCCAAAAGGCTGGAAGACCGAACCGCTAAAGGATATTTTACATAAGATATAAATTTTTTTGCTATATCTTCTATCCATTTGGAAATTTTACCCTTTAAGAATTTTTTTACTATATCTTCATCCGACATATTCTCGTCGTATATTTTATCAAGCCGATTTTCCTTTATAAAATCGTCGAATCCTTGAGTCGCTATAACTAAAGTTTTCGGTATATTTACGATTATATTCGGAAATTTTTCGGAAAAATAATCGCTTTGATTTAAAAGATGAGAAGCAAAGGCTAATCCTCTTGCTTTGCCGCCCAAAGAGCCGCTTCCGGCTTTGATAAAGTCGAAATCCGGATCGAAAAAATCGGATGCAAAGTCGCTTACTATGCCTCTTTGCCGATTTTTTCTTAACTCTTTAAAATGTTGTACAAGAGAATTTCTTATTGCTTTTCCGGTTCCAAACTCTTCGGCTTTTAACGGGGCGATTCTGGACGCCAAATATACTTCCGATCGCGCCATAAGCCATGTTGAAAATTCGTTTTTTGCCGCATGCTTGTATATTATATCGTCCGGTATATCCGACAGCATTCTTTCCATTTCCAATAAGCTTGAGGCGCGTCCGAATTCGGTTCCGTTGCTATTTTTAAATATAAAATCTCCGAAACCGAGATTATTTTTTAAAAAAGCGCTTATATCCGTATGAAGCGAAATTGAATTTTTATTAATAAATGCCGTCGATATTTTTTCCGCTTTTATGCGGTTGTTTTCTTCCGCGCTTAAAACAAGAGTCGGTATTTTATGTTTTTGTTTACATAGTTCCGAAAGAAATAGAATGCCGGCTTCTTTATTAATTATCCCGTTTTTTTTGAATCTGACGTCTGAAAATATCGAAAGAATATAATCGGCATATTTGTTATAAATATCAAGAGCCTCTTCATAGTTTTTTGCGTGAAGAATTTTAGGTCTTGCGCGCATTCTTCTTATTCTATCCTCCTGATTTAATGAATCGTCCATTACTTTTCTCGTTTGAGTAACAAGCTCTTTATAAAGAAGCGGAAGAAGCGAAGAATAGTATTTAGGGGAATCTTCTATAAGTATTATTATTTGAACGTTTGCGTTTTTCGTATCGAAATCCGCATTCATTTTATCTTCCGTAATTTTTACTATTGCTACAAGAAGGTTTGTGTCGCCGCTCCATACAAATGTTTCGTCTATATATTCGGCGTATTCTTCTATCTTTTCCGTAATAACCTTGCCGGTATCGTTAGTAAGCAGATAGCAGGGAAGATCTCTTTTTTTGTAACGTTTTTTTATTTTTCGGCAAAGATCAAAAGCGTTTGTTCCTTCCAATCTCGGCATTGTAAGGATAAGATTGATATTTTTATTATCGGCAAGAGTTTTTAAAGCGTTTCCTTCCGTTGACGCCCACACTATTTTAGGAGGTTTGGTAAGGTTTAGCCCCTGATATTCGGCGATTATTCTTTCGGCTATCCTGCTGTCTTCTTCCATAATAAAAGCATCGTAAGGGTTTGAAATAAGAAGTATTTCATTAACCCTTTTTGCCATAAGCTTGTCGAATATTTTATAAGGTATCTCTTTTATCTCTTTTTTCCAATTTTTCATGGCGTATTTTAATAATAGAAATTTGATGAAAAAACAACCTGTTTTTGATTGGATTTTTTAATGTCTGTTTATTAAAAGCAAGAGTTTATTTTAGCTTCATTTTATCAAACCAAAGCGTATATGTCGAAACTATATATAAATTGATTGTAAAAGTACGCTATAAAGAATGCTTAAGAAAGGATATGTCCGAAGTTTATTTGCGTAGCGCCTCTTGTTGTCTATGAAACAATTTTCGGCTGGTTTTGCGTAAAAAAGTGTGAACTGTTTGAGAGCTGCGCATAGCGCAGCTTGAGTTTTCATGCTTTTAGAAAAACAAAGCCAAAAATCCGAGACAACAAGCAAAAAGCGGAGCAAGCAAACTCGGACATAGCCAAATTGATTTAAATCGGCATACGCTTATTACTCAGTCCAACAAATCTTTTTAAATCATTTTATTGGAATCTATCTATAACCTCTACGGCAAGCAGATTTGCCCTTTTATTCCGGTATTTTGGTTTCTCTTGACGCTTGAGCGCGCTACATATATTATGGCATAAAATTTAAAAAAAGCCGCTTGACGATAATATAACAAATAATTCAAGCTCATTATCTTGACTTTTTGACGCGCTATATTAAAAACAAAAAAGTCCGGTTAAGCAAAGCGCCATCAACCCGACTAAATAAAAAATTATACCTCGAAATACAAACAAAGAATTGCATTTCGCTGCATAACAAGGGAGATTATAATGTATAACCCTAAAAATAAAACGCCAAAAACGGAGATTGAAAGCAGAATAAAAAAAATTCAGGCTTATCTTATAAAAAAAAATATAGACGCAGGCTTAATACTTCAAAATACCGATCTTTATTATTTTGCGGGAACAATTCAACAGGCGCATCTCTATATACCAGCTTACGGCGACCCTATACTAATGGTTAAAAGAAATTTTAAAAGAGCCGTTTTCGAATCCGGCGTAGAAAAAATAGTTTCTTTTTCAAGTTTAAAAGATTTTTTTTCCATATTAAGCAAAGAAGGCTATCCCAAGCCTAAAACCATAGGAATGGAATTAGACGTAATTACGGCTGGCATGTATCTTAACTATAAAAAATTTTTCGATAAAATAAAGATTATGGACATATCCCATTATATCCGTCTTATACGCTCCGTAAAATCAGAATACGAAATTGCCATAATAAAAAAAGCCTGCGAATTATCGGATAAAAGCGTATCTTATGCAACGGGATTATTAAAAGAAGGAATTTCCGAAATAGAATTTTCGGCGGAAATGGAATTGTATATGAGACAGTTAGGCCATCAGGGAATAGTAAGAATGAGGCTTTGGGGCAACGAAATGTTTTACGGACATATTCTATCCGGCGCATCCGGCGGAGTTCCCACATATCTTGCTTCCCCTACCGGCGGAGAAGGTTTAAATCCGGCAGTCGCTCAGGGCGCCTCCTTTAAAAATATCGTAAAAAACGAGCCTATAGTAGTAGATTATGTTTTTGCATACAAAGGCTATCTCGCGGATCAAACGCGTATCTTATCTATCGGTAAACTGCCGGACAAGCTTATTAAAGCCCATAATGCAATGTTAGAAATAGAAGCCTTGATAAAAAAAGAGGCAAAACCCGGAGTTATTGCAGATTATATTTATAATATAGCTCTTCAAAAAGCCGAAGAACTCGGATTTAAAAATAATTTTATGGGGGCAGATTCCAATAGCGTTACTTTTGTAGGACACGGGATAGGGCTGGAATTAGATGAATATCCTTTTTTGGCAAAAGGGCAAAAAATGCCCCTGGAAAAAAATATGATAATAGCAATCGAACCTAAAGCGGTATTTGAAAATATAGGAGCCGTAGGAATTGAAAACACTTGCATTGTCGCAAAACAAGGCTTGGAATCTTTAAACAATTCGGATAAAAATATTTTTAATTTGCAAAAGCCATAAGGATAAAGCCTATTTTACAAGAGCCAAAAGCCGTTACGCAAACAAAATTAAATATATCTTAATTAGTTTTTGCCTCGCTAAAAATGACAAACTTTTTATTCCGGACGAACATTTTTTTATCATGCCATTTCGATAAGCTTTATCTTTGCCTGTCATTTCGACGAGTGAAACGAGGAAAAATCCCTTAATAAAAAGCGATAAATAATAAATATTGGCAAAACAGTTTAAGTTTAAAATGTAGGTTTTTCAGCATCGAATAATTAACCGAACGGCTCATTTTTTACGCTTTTTATTAACTTTTTCGGTATTGCCTATAATAACAGACAAAAAAAGGGCGGAGTATAATCAAATCTCGGCTCTTTTTTTGTTTTAATAGCGCCTTTATTTTTTGTCTGCTTTTTTGGCGGAAGTCCGGTTTTTAAAATCCTCTTTTTTAAAAACAGGCTTGCTATTAGTAAAAAAATTTTGTAGTTGACCGATTAAAACAAAAACAGGAATAATATAACATTGTGAAAAATAAAAACGGATTATCAAATAAACTATTAAATTTTTTTGCTTCGGTAAAACTCTCGATAATAATTCTAATATCTCTTGCCGCAACCTCGATAATAGGAACCGTTATTCCGCAAAACGGACTTCACGCCTTTTATATACAAAACTACGGCAAAACAGCCGCAAACATATTTTATGCTCTCAACTTAACGGATATGTATCATTCAAGCTGGTTTATCGCCCTTGAGCTCCTTCTTTGCGTAAACATTACCGTATGTTCTATAAATAGGCTAATAAAAGACAAACAAAAACTTTTTTCCAAACATCCCAAATTTAATCTTTCTTTCTTTTTAAAATCGGAAAATAAAAAGGAGATAACCTCCGACAAACCTGCAAACGAAATATTCAACATATATAAACAGATAACCTCAAAAAGCTTCTCCTATTCTAAAACCGAAAAAAAGGAAAACGAATATATAATATTTGCGGAAAAAGGAAGAAAAAGTGCTTTCGGAGTATATATTGTTCATGCAAGCATTATCATATTACTAACGGGCACTCTTATAGGCTCGATATTCGGTTTTGACGGTTTTATGAATCTTGCCGAAGGCGAAATTGCTTCCGAAGTTCGACTAACCGAAAAAAACGAAATAAAAAAACTTGATTTCGCCTTAAAATGCAACGATTTTACGGTTGAATTTTATGAAAACGGCGCCCCGAAAGAGTATAAATCCGATTTAAGAGTTATTGAAAACAATAAAGAGGTCTTGCAAAAAAATATTATAGTAAACGATCCTCTCAGATATAAAGGCATAAACATTTTTCAGGCAAGCTACGGAATGCTTGATCCTAAAACCGTAACTCTTAATTTTTTTAATAAAAACTCCAAAAAAAATTATTTAAAAAAAATAGAGATAAACAAACCCGCCCAGCTTCCGGAAAACAAAGGCGAATTTACGGTAAAAGCTTTTACCTCCTCTTATAAATTCGGGGGCAAAAACATAGGAGAAGCTTTTCTATTATCCGTAAATTTAAATACCGGAGAAAAATACTCTGCAATTATTCCTTTTAAATTCAAACGGTTTGATAGAATGCGACAGGGCGTTTTTATAATATCCGCCGAAAATTACGATAAACATTATTATACGGGACTGCAGATTACAAAAGACCCCGGAGTGCCTTGCATATATACCGGTTTCATCCTAATAATTATCGGGTGCTTTATAATATTTTTCTTGCCGCATAAAAAAATCTGCATACATATTAAAAGAAAGGCGGATAAATCTTACGTTTTGATAGCCGGAGCGTCTCAAAAAGACAAATTCGGAATGATAACTACAATAAATAAGCTTGCGTCCGTCATTACAAAAGGACAAAAAAATAATAACTAAAATATAGCCTATAAATTAAATGGATCAAATGAAAAATATTATAGAAAGTCTTTTATTTGCGGCGCAAGAACCGATTACGATAAGCCGGTTAAAAAAAATACTCTCTTTGGAAAATAAGGAAAAAATAATCAAAACGCTTAATGAACTTGCCGAAGAATATGAAACAAGAAAAGGAGGATTCCATTTAAAAGAAACTGCCGGAGGGTTTCAGTTAAAATCAAGACCGGAATACGGCGAGTGGATTAAAAAATTATTAGAACCTTCCCCATATTCCCGGTTGAGCAAAGCCGCTTTGGAAACTTTATCTATAACGGCATATAAGCAACCTATACTTCGAGCGGAAATAGAATATATAAGAGGAGTCGACTCCGGCGGAATAATAAGAAATTTATTGGATAAAGGGCTTATAAAAATAATAGGAAGAAAAGATATTCCGGGAAAACCTATGCTTTACGGCACTACAAAACGTTTTTTGGAGGTATTTGAATTAAAAAGCTTAAAAGAACTTCCTACCTTAAAGGAAATAGCGGAGATTAATAACGAATAATAATTCTTACCTCCTTTCTCTCTCCCATATCTTTACAAACTTTTATTTTTAAGCTTTTACTCGGTTATTTTATATATTTCAAAAATAAAAAACCGCTTTTAATATTACTTTGCTCGACAAAAAATTTTGTTTATTCTAAAAGAGATAAAATTTTAAATCCGAAAAATAAACAAAATCAAAAGTTGCGAAAAGGTTTTTATAAGGAATAACATAATATGGCGAAAAAGATTTTAAAAGAGCATCTTATAAATAAAAATTGGTGCAAAGGATGCGGCATATGCATATCTTTTTGTCCTAAAAAAGTATTGGAAGTAGATAAAAAAGGCAAAGTTTTTGCGGCAAGAGCTAAAGATTGTATTTGCTGCAAAAAATGCGAACTAATGTGCCCTGACTTTGCCATAGAAATTATACTGCGCCCAAGAAACCGGACAGTAAACAGGCGGGATTATATATAAAAGAGAAACGCAAGCATAGTTATATCGGCTTTATAAGTTCTATAAACTTTGAAAAACAATTTGCAACTTAATTATGCGTCCATGCCTTCGGGGGAAGTCCAAATTTTTTTCAATCGGAAGAAATATTATCGCCGTTTGAAAAGCCGTATATTAAGCCTGCGGTTATTTTTTTATACCTTAAGTTTAAACCTGCTTCGTTTGTTATTAAATTGTCAAAAAAATTCTTGTCTGTTTTTTTATTTTTAATAACTTCGGAAAATTTTATTTCATCGGTAAAATCTATATTATCGGTTATGTTTGTTTTTAATTTAACTCCGGCGTCCGCAAGCGTAATATGGCTATCCGAATTGTATATTGTTAATAAGCCTATTCTATGGGTTAATTTAAAAATATTAAAATCCATCATATAATCGGCGCCGAGGTAATTAGATATATTATCGACCGATGCCGCCGCGCCTTTATTTAAGCCTTTATTTTTATCTATGGAAATAATCTCGTAAAAGTTAAATCCGGCGTATTGCAGTTTTGCATACAAAGAGTAAACCGATTTTTCAATTTTTATATTATCGGTTGTTATATCTCCGTTTGAGTATGCCGCGCCTATTAAAAGATTATCGAATATATTTGTATCAAATCCTATTGTTTCAATATTTTCTTTAATGTTCCGATTATAACTTTTATCAATAATCGAAAACCATAATTTTGAATTATTATTATAAAAAGGAATATAAAAATTAGAAGGCTACGCGGTAATCTCCTGCATTTGAGACATATATAATATGGAGTTTACCGCGTTCGTCAAACATAGACTTGCGGGGGTAACAAAGTCTATAATTTCACCCTCTTCCGAATCCGTTCCGTCTATATCATCCGGCGGATTCGGAACCGTTCCGTTTGTATCGAGTTTTACGGCTTTTAAAGTTATATTATTGTCGTTATAGCCAATCAAAAAGTCATAAGCGTTTGAGGCATCCGAATATTCGGTAAAATTTCCATCAATATTTTCGGCTGTTAATATTGTCTGCACCCAGTCGTCAAGTAAATTTAAATTTTCGTGCGTTTTTATGATAAGTTTGCCGTAATCTATACTAACCGTTCCGTTAATATCGATAAAATCCGCGGAGGCATCGGTTACGTCTATTATAAGAGAGCCGTATAAAGTTAAATTTCCGTCTATTTTTAAATTTTTGTTAAAATTAAACTCTCCTTTATTAGGGTCTGTTGACATTTTCGGAATAACAGCTTGAAATACCATCGCAATCTCGTAAATTGTTTTTTTTTACATATAAAAGTAATAATGAGATTGCGATGGTTCGACTAATG
>JAFDMD010000122.1 GCA_019306185.1 Deltaproteobacteria bacterium | reverse complement strand
TTCGGACAAACGTTATATTTGCTTGTCATTTCGACCCGAAAGGGAAAAATCCCTTAATAAAAAGCGAGCAAGTAATAACAAAGCCGGAAAATAACGGGTTTCTCTTTTATTAAACTTTAACTTATCGATACTTCAAGTAGCGCTAAAACCGTTTATGTTTAAAATGTATTTTAAGCGCCGAATAGTTAAAACCGATAAATATCCGAATTGCGAAAAACAGTTTTAGGGCTTTTTTAAAAAAATTATTAACATTACATAGAAATTTAAAGCCAAAAACCCCCTTTTTTCGCCTGTTTTTACTTGACTTGAAAAACTAATATTAATATAAGGCTTATAAATTTAAAATAGCCGTATAAAAGAGTTATAATTATATACCGCTTTTATATTGCTTTTTTTTTATATAATTCTCTTAAAAATCCAAGCAAAAAACCGGAACAGGTTAAACGGAAAAAGCAAGGGGGAATCCGATAATAAAGCCTAAATAAAAAAATACTATTTTTAACTCTATTTATTACAAGATTTGTTACAAAAGGATTGAAATATGCAACGGAAAAAGGATTTGAACTCAAAAATACGGAAATGGCTTGCCCTGATAATTTTGTCATTTTTTTTAAGCGGCGTATCATCATTATATGCCCAAGATTCAACTCTTGAAAATAAAATTATAATTAGCAAACCCAGCGGAGCTTCCGAGCTATACGATCAGGATGCAACCGACGAAGACGCATCGAGCGGCAAAGGATATAATGAAGTCGGCGACAAAATAAAAATTATGATTGAAGAGCTTCAAAATCTTCAACAAAAAGTTTCGGATCTTAAAAAGTATGAAAAAAAGCAGTTAAAAAAGCTATCCAAAAGAATAGCAAAAACGGAACTTCACACCTTTACGGATAAAATATCATTCGGAATTGAGTTTGAATCCAACGTAGAATCTATACATTATAACGATATATATGCCTTGTCCAATAACGTTTACGGTTATTTTATGACTACCCCAAAAACATTAAACGGCTATTTATCATCCAATTTCGATAATGTCTTTAAAATCCCCTTTAATAAAATAAGTTCCGCTTCCAACAACACAATATTTACCGAAAAACTTCGTCTTAATATAAAATCCAAATTTAACGACAAACTTGATTTTACAGGCAGACTTGCCGCATACAAAGTGTGGGGCGATAGTTCCGGCGTAAAATTTAATAACGGAAGTCTCGGAGACGTATATTTGGACGGAACAACCGCAAGCATTCCTTCCGGAGACAATATTCATTTGGAACGCGCCTATTTTAATTATAAGTTTAATCTCGGCAAAACAGTTCCCGGCAGCATTTCCGTAGGAAGACGTCCTTCTACAGGGGGTTCCCCTTTGGAATTCAGAGAATACAGCTTAGAAGGCGGCTCCGCTCTTGCAACCGCTATAAACTGGCAGTTTGACGGCATATCTTTAAATTTTGATCTTGAAGAATTTTTTAATATACCCGGGCATGTATTAAAGCTTTGCTACGGACTTGCATTTGAAAGCGGATGGGGCAACTCCTACTCTTTAATGAACCAACCGGACGTGGACGATGTTAACGTATTAGGGCTTATCGACGTTATATATGACGACGGAGTTACCGACCTTACCGCTCTTTATGCTCATGGCGCAGGGCTTACGGACGGATTTACAGGGCTTACCCTTATGCCCATGACCGTAAACAAAAACCCGATGACCGAAGAATATGAATTTGCTCAAAACTCCAATGGATGGATCAGCAGAGTAGAGCCTCAAACCAATATAGGCGATTACGACGTTTTTTCTTTACTTTTAAAAACAAATTTCAAATATTTTTTTGAAACAAAAAATGATATTGATTTTTTTACGGGAGTATCTTGGAGTCATACTACGCCCACAAATATTTCCAAAATTCCTTTTTACGAAATGCTTGGAATGGGACTTTTAAATTCCGGAGTATATGATAAGTCTAAACTTGAAGACCGAGACGGATACAGCGTTTATATAGGAACAAGAATTCCTATGCCTTATAACGGAAAACTCGGATTAGAATATAATTGGGGTTCAAAATACTGGCTTAGCATGACAAACGCCGAAGATTCTCTTGTAGCAAGCAAACTCGCCACAAGAGGACACGCTTACGAGCTATATTACATTCAGCCGATATTCAATCAAAACTTCTTTGCAAAATTCGGGCTTATCTATTACGATTATGAATATACCGGAAGCGGAAGCCCGCTTGGCGCGCCGGTTAGAATAAGCGAAATGACTCCTTTGGACAAGTTCTACTCGACCGGTTTTGCTCCGGTAATAGACAACGCTTTAAACTTATATTTTTCAGTAACATTCAGATTCTAAAAATCTTTAATATGGAAATCAGGTTGTTAACGAAACAAACAGGAGAGGCGCAATTATGGACGAAACAGGTTTTTGGGGTTTTGTAAAAGAGGATATAAAAAAAGGATATTCTCTTATCTTCGAGAATACATGGCCCCTTTGGTTAGGCGGAATATTTATGGCAATACTTGTATTGCTTTTCTTTTTATGGAATTTTCCTTGGGGAGTTACCGGCGGTTATCTTAACTGGATAGAATGGTTAGGATACATTACCAGTATAAAAGAGAAAGTTCCGTCCATAAAGCCTTGGCTGCATCCCATATCGGTATCTAATTTCGGAATGCTTCTCGGAGCGTTTGGATCCGCTCTTTTGGGAAAACAATTCAAATGGCAAATTTCCTCCGCTCGCGAATATCTTAAAGGAATAATAGGCGGAACCCTTTTGGGCATAGGAATAAGCATGGCGGGCGGATGTATAGGAGGCGCTTTTTACTCCGGCGTAGGCGCTTTTTCTATGGGCGCTTTTACAATGATGATAGGACTTATTGCCGGAGCGTATATCGGGCTTAAAATAGTTCTTTGGGAAATAAACAACCTTGCCCCTCCTAAAACTCAAACAACAAAAAAAGAAACCGACGGCTTTGACTGGAAAAAAATCCAACCAATACTCGGAATAATGGTTTTTGCCGCCGCAATCCTAATATTTTATATCTATTCCGGACAAAAAAAGGTCGTAATGGGCGGCGTATGCTTTATAGGCGTTTTAATAGGGCTTGTAATGCACAGATCCCGCTTCTGTTTTGTTCGGGTTTTTAGATGCCCCTTAATGACCGGAGACGCGGAAATGGTTAAAACCGTATGTTTAAGCCTGTTAATATATTCGGCGGGCGCGGCTATTATAAAATGGAGCTACTTACAGCCGGACACAATGGGCGTAAGCCATCCGGTAGGGCTCGGAACCCTGCTTGGCGGACTTATCTTCGGAATAGGAATGATATTAATGGGAAGCTGCGGAAGCTCCGCGCTATGGCGCATAGGCGAAGGAAATACTAAAGTTATGCTTGGCATATTCTGCCTGTCCATAAGCTTTTCCGTAAGCAGATACCTGCTTACCAAATTCGATCTTTATCCCTTGCTCGGAAAAGCGTATCTGGTTCCGAAAGTTTTCGGATGGGGGCTTACCCTGCCATTATACGCAATGTTTTTTCTTGTTTGGGTTCTAATCGCAAACTGGAATGAAGAAACGGAAAAATTCGTAATATTTTAACTATACTAAATTAGGAGGTTACTTATGTCTGACACTAAAAGCGATAAGGTTTTAGATCTTAGAGGGCTTACCTGCCCTATGCCGCTTTTAAAAACAAAAAAAGAGTTAAAAGCAATGAAAAAAGATCAAATACTCGAAGTATGGGGAACGGACGAAGGATCCAAAAAAGATATCCCCGGCTTTGTAGAAAAAAGAAAACATCAATTGTTAAGTCTTGAAGATCTTGCGGACGGATATACAAAATATCTTATAAAAATATAATAGGTGGCAACAATGAAAAAAGTAGCGGTTATTATAAAAGAGCCTTATCAGCAATACGAAGGGCTAAGAACAAGTCTCGGCGCATTGTTGGAAGATGCCGCAGTTAAAATGATAGTTTTAGACAACGAAATCAAAAATATGGACGAAGCTTACAGCGACAACATGGAATTTTTAGATGAAATGGAAGGAGAACGTTTCTCTAATAATCCTGTTAACATTAAAAAACACGGCTTTCAAAAAGCGGATATGGAACAGATAGGACGGCATTTAAAAGAGGCCGACGTTGTAATTCCTTTTTAAAACGAGGTAAATAAATTATGAAGACCCTTTACATATGTAAAAGCAAACCGGAAGATACAACAAACAAATTTATGGAGATTATTACGCCGGATAAAAGCGCCGCAAAAATAGTCTCTCTATCCGAAAAAGATATAAATTGGGATAGTTTGGTTGACGATATCTTTTCTTACGACAAAGTAATATGCTGGTGGTAAGATAAATCTTTCCTTATCCGGCACACAATAAACTTTAACATCTATAGAACAGACCGAATATCAATATAGTATAAACAAAGGAAATAATCATGGCGGAAAGTTTAGGAATTTTGGTAAATTCAGACAAATTTCTGGATTATGTGGTTAAACTTACCGAAGCCGCCCATAAAAAAGGAAAAGATATAAAAATATTCTTTACCGGAGACGGCGTGCTTTTAACACAAAAAAAAGACTTTGCAAAATTAGTAGGACAAGCCAAATTAAGCGTATGCGACGTAAGCTATAGAAGCAGGGAACTAACCGGAGACATTCCGGGCGTAGGCTTTAAAGATCTTGTAACTCAGGCAAAAAATGCCGAAATGATAGATGAATGCGACCGATACGTCGTATTATAACAACAAATAAAGAGAAAGGAGAAATCATCTTGAAAAAAACGACTATACTACTACTGTCAATTGTAATCGGACTATGCGCCATAGGCGTCTCCTTTGCCTTAGACGTAAACGTAGATATAAATAACATAGACGAAAGAGAAAAAAAACAAGGCAAATCTATTTACAGAGCGGAATGCAGACAATGCCATAAAGCCGACTCCGAAGTAGGCGCTCCCAATTTAAGCCCGGATTCCAAAGTTATGGCTCACTGGCAAGAAGCATTTACGGATTATAGCGACTTGGAATGCGCAAAAGAATGGGAAAAAAAATCCGAAGAGGACTTAAGATTAATCTTCCTATATCTGTACAGCGGAGCAAGCGACTCGCCGACGCCGGCAAAATGCCTATAATAATTTCTTATAATATATAAAACAAAAAAGGGCGCAATTAATTTTACGCCCTTTTTTTTATTAAAAAAAATAGCCTCCCGGATTTTCAAACCCTTAATCTTCTTTTTAAAACATAATTCCGCCCGCTGAATACCATTTTACAAAGCTATCCGAAAACATTTTTTACCGAATAAAACCTGCTTTGCCAAAAAAAGAAAACTTTACAAAGTTAATATGGCAAGTTAATTAAACCCATGCAAACAGGCTATAAAAGATAAAAGCCGTAGGCAAAACATACAAAAATTATGAGTAAATACGCCAAACAGGTTTCATTTTAACAAAAAATAAAAAAAGGAGGCGCTACTTGAAAAAAACGGTTATATTATTATCAATCATAGTCGGATTATGTATTATAAGCGTAGGATTTGCATTTGAAAGCAAAAATACAAATAAAGAGACAAAAAAGGAAAGTCAAAAGATAAAAATCAAAGGAAATGATAATAAAGGAAGATATCTTTACAGAACGGGATGCAGACCATGCCATAAAAGAGATTCCGACATGGACGCTCCGGATTTAAGCCCGAAGAGCAAATCCAAGGCGCAATGGAAAGAACAATTTATAAAAGAGAATTACGTTGAATTAGAATGCGGAAAAGAATGGAAAAAAAAATCGAAAGAGGAATTAAACGACATTTTTATATTTCTGTATAACCATGCCAAAGACTCCAAGAACCCTACAGGCTGCTCGCAACAATAAACAATAAAATAAAAAAGGGGCGTAATTAATTTTACGTCCCTTTTTTTATACTTGCCTATTATCAAGATTAATCGGCGCTGAAAAAGTTAATAAAAGGTATAAAAAAACAACCTGTTATTTATCGCTTTGTTATTACTTCCTCGCTTTTTATTAAGGGATTTCTCCTCGCCTTGCTCGTCGAAATGACAAGCAAAAATAACTTATGTTAAAATAATATACAAAAAAAATTAAAAGCCCGTAAGTTAAACCGTAACTTCGGCTTTACGAATACGCACAAACAATTGAGTATTATAATCTCTTTTCATCTTTACCTTTAATTCCCGAACATTACCTCTTGGTTTGGGAACGCGCGAAGCTACTATATAAGCAAATTTTTTAACGACTTTACTATGTCTTGTTTTTAAATATCCGATTGTGGCTTTTAACTGCCGATAAGCTTTGTTTATATTTTTCCCTTTAAGCTCCAAATATATAACTTCCGTTATAGGCTTATCAATTTCAAAAAGATAATCGCAACGTATTTTATCGTCCGTTATTAAACATCCGTCCACTTCAACCTTGCTTATTCTTCTTAAACTTCTATTCTCTATTCTAAAAATTTTTCCCTTTTCGGAAGCGGAAACAACCTTATTCTTATTAATTTTACTGCATTTTTTAAAATCCATAATCTACTTGCTCATATCAAGTTCAATTAAAGAATCAAAAGTTTCGTCTAACTCGTCTGCAACCGAATCAATAATGCTTGCCCCTATTAATTTAGTTTCGTCATCCTTTATACTTTCCAATACTCCGTTATTTATAGTATATGCGCTTACGTCTTCGTAATTTATCAAAGAATCCGGATCGATTATTTTTTTAATCTTCTCTATATCGTTTGATTTCGCTACTTCATATCCGAATATTAAATTGTCAAAAGCGGTTAAAATATAAGGGCTGTGGGTTGTAATAACAAAATTATGTCCCTTTTTATTATAAATATTCCCTATAAGAGAAATAATATTTTTTTGAGATACGGGGAAAAGATGAGCCTCCGGCTCTTCTATAAAAAAAGTATATTGTCTTCCTATTTCTTTGCCTAAAAATTTGCTATCTATGCCTAAAACGGATAATATTATAAGCATAGGCAGCGCCTCCTGCTGCCCGGACGAAGCTTGGGAAATATTAATATCTTTTCCGTTCTGTTATTTATATTTTCCTGATAATATAGATTCGGCTATACTTTTTATCTTAACTTTAAATTCTTTATCCGAATCATCATCTTTTGGCTCAAATATTTTTTTATAATCTTCTTTACTTCTTTCATATTTTGCTCCGAATTCTAATATAAACGGATCAATATTGAAATCCTTTAGGGTTAAAAATGAAAAAATATTTTTTTGTAAAGCGGCAAAAAAGGAACGCCCCGCAGGAATAAAAACCGGCGGTTTTACTAGATTTTCACAATCTTTATTGAATACTTTAGCTTCAGCTGCAAATTGATCAAACTTCGTTATTATGTATTGTTCTTCCACAAATTTTTTATATTTGGCTTTAGTTTGTTTATACGCCAAAGCCAACTCTTCGGGATAATCCAATTCAATACTTGTTCCGCCCTCTTTATCTTTTTTCCCGAATATAAAAATCGTATATTTATTAACCGTATAAATTATTTCAAATTCCTGACCATCCCATGCGTATTCAGGAAAATA
>JAFDMD010000121.1 GCA_019306185.1 Deltaproteobacteria bacterium | reverse complement strand
TGGTTCCCAATGTTCTCTCGCTACCTCCTGCTTCACAAAAGGATCGGTTGATAAATCCTGTGCATAAATTAAAGATGATAAAAAAATAAAAAAATAGAATAGAATAAATAATATCTTATTTATAGTTTTCATAATCCCTCCTTGTTTGTTTTATTAATTAATCAAAACAGGTAAAATTATCTGCTGTCCAGCAATAATGTTTCCGGTTATATTAGGATTCAATTTTTTGAAAATATTTATAAATTTATTATAAATCACCTCTTCGGAAAATCCTGAAATATTGCTTAATATTGTGCTGATACTTTGCCCTTTATTAGCTTTATATTGAATAATTTCTATATCGTATCCATAGACTTTAAAACGATGCCCTATTAAAGCGTTCGGATCGGCGATTTCATTCGGAAATTCCAAGACAGGATTATTACCAAGCGGATTTGGGTTGCTTTGCAGGGTATTCATATTGTTTTGCCCGGAATTAGCTATATCTTTATCGCTTTTAACGGATTTGTTTTGAGCAGGTTCTATATTTGTATCGTTATAGATTGATTTGAAATCTACCAACTGCGGAGTAGAACGTCTGATATTTTTAACTTCTTTTATAGGTCCCATCCATAACATATATTTTTCAATATACTCCGCTTCAAAGCTTGAAGTTGTGGGCGGGAGAACAACATTGCCTTTTCTATCAAAAGCCGTAACCTGCAAAGCTGTTTTTGCCAAAAGTTTTTCCTGATTATATAAAAGGTATTCTGTTCTGCTCCGAACTGTGCCGAAAACATCTACCGTTACATAAATATCAATTTCCGCTTTATCAGGCGGAACCAAACGAACTCCTCTTAAAACAAAAGCTTCGTTAAGCGCTGCGGATAAAAATTTTGTATCGTTAGGATTTACAAAAGCTTCCGCCTTATAAGCCGGCCCAGTATAACTTGCGCTTGCGTTATATTGGATTGTTCCTCCGCCTTGAGTTGTTTTTTGAACTGTCGGAGCGTTAAGAGCATTTCCTGCAGTAGTTGTTGTTGTGGAAGCGCCGGATGTAGTAGTAGTAACCGTATCTATAATAGGATATTGGCTTGTTGTTTTAACAGTAGGAGCGTTTATATAACCGCCTCTTAAAATAGATACTGTCCGCCGGTTAAATATCCCGCTCCCTCGTCTCCAATAGATATAACGTATAACGAACATAATTTTCCTTTTAACGCTTCTACGTTTAAATCTTTTGCCACTGCTCTTGCAGTCGCAGAAATAAGTTCCTGTTCAATTGCAAATCTTTTGCCGCCGCCATGTGAAGGAAGTCCTTTTACTGTTCCGCAACTTGATAAGCAAAAAAGAATAAGAGCAGCGCAGGTTATAAAGGATATTTTTTTATAATAACATTTTTTCATTTTTATTTCTCCTCTTAATATTAAATAATTTTTTTATAATAACATTTCAAGGATTAAAATTTGAGCATAACACAAAAAACGGACAAAATTGGAAGTTATGCCATGCTCTTTTATATTAATCCGGCTTTTCTAAGCTTTTTAAATAAAACATGTTTTGTTATAGGCAGGCTGTCAATTTTTATTCCTACGGCGTCTAAAATTGCGTTTCTAATAGCCGGAGCAGGCGATATTATAGGCGGCTCTCCCAAAGATTTATTGCCGTAGCTTGAAGTAGGCTCGTTTGTTTCTACAAAATCGCATTTTAAATCGCCTATATCCATAATAGTAGGCATCTTATAATCCAATAAATTATTATTATAGATTCCGCCGGTTTTATCGTCTATTATAAGCTCTTCAAAAAGAGCCGCTCCAATTCCCATTCCCATTCCGCCGCAAACCTGCCCTTTTGCAAGCGCTGGGTTGATAATTATTCCGGCGTCATGAATATTATATATTTCGTTTATAGTTATTTTGCATAATGGTATATCAAGCGAAATATCTACAAAAGTAGAGCCGAAAGAAGGAGCGTTTGTTCGGGTTTTATATGACGCTTCCGCCGTAATTTGCCCCCCTCTCTGCTTATGATAATATGAGTCTTTGGCAAGATTTTTTAAGGAGATAACAAATTTATCAGGGTCTTTTTTATAAACTACATTATTATTTTTTATATCGAGAAGACTCGCGTTTATTTTTGTAATACGTTGGGCATATCTTAATATTTTTGCTTTAAACAAAGCCGCCGTTTTATAAAGCGCCTGCCCCGCCACATAAGTTTGTCTTGAAGCGTACGCCCCTGTATCAAAAGGCGAAGTATCCGTATCCTGAGTTGAAACAACCTTTATTTTTTCAATATCTATTCCGGTAGTTTCGGAAGCCATCTGAGCAAAAACCGTATCCGAACCCTGCCCTATTTCCGTAGCTCCTACCTGAATGATAGCCGAACCGTCCTGATTTAGTATAAATCTTGCTCCGGCTATTTCTACGCATACCGGATATGTTCCGGAAGCATAGCTAAAACAGGCCACTCCGAGACCTTTTTTGATATTTTTGCTTGTCTTTTTTGCATAAAGCCTTTTTTTTTTATCCCAGTCTATGAGTTTTTTGCCCTTTTCAAGAGTCTCTTTTAATCCGCTCGTAAGAATTGGCTGATTGCCAAGCGGATTAATGTCGTTTGGAACTCCTACGTTTTTAAGCCTGAATTCAACCGAATCTATGTTCGATTTTCTTGCAAGTTCTTCTATAAGAGCCTCTATCATAAATACGGTCTGAGGCGTTCCGTAAGCGCGCATTGCTCCGGCAGCCGGCATATTGGAATATATGGTTTTTGCATTTAATTTTATTGCGGCTCTCGGATACATTGTGCATGATTTTGCGCCGCCGGCGCTTACTACGGAATGCCCGTGCGAAGCGTAAGCTCCGGTTAAAGATGCTATCTCCATGTCAAGAAAGGTTAGTTTTCCCTCTTTTGAAACGCCTCCTTTAAAAGCGCCGTAAAAAGGATGTCTTGTTCGAGAGCAGGTAAAACATTCTTCTCTTGTCAAAGATATTTGTACGGGCGCGCCGTTTAATTTAAGAGTAAGAAAAGCTGCCATAGGCTCTAATACCACATCTTGTTTATTGCCGAAACCGCCTCCTATATAAGGTTTTATTACTTTTATGCGCCCAAGAGGAAACTCTAATGCTTCGCTTACAATACGTCTTGCTATATGGGGTATTTGAGTGGAGGATACTATAATGATATTTTCGTTATCCTCCATATAAGCGTAAGTTATATGGTTTTCTAAATGGCAATGACATACCATTGCGGTTTTATATTCGGAGGAGACGACATGTTTTGATTTTTCTATCGCTTCGTCAATATCTCCGCCTACGGAAAAGCTATGAGCGCCTGTTATATTGCCATTTTTATGTATAGGCTTTGCGTTTGGCGCAAGAATTTGTTCCGGCGTAAGATAAGGTTCAAGGTTTTGATATTCCACTTCAACCGCGGACGCGGCTTTGCGAGCTGTAATCTCGGTATCCGCCGCTACTATGGCGACTTCGTCTCCTACATATCGGACATGATCCGTAAGCAGTTTTCTATCCGCCACATCTTTATGATCTTTATCGTCGCTATAAGGGTGCCCCGCAGTCGCAAAAAATATGTCCGGCACATCCTTATAAGTAAAAATAGCGCGAACTCCTTTAATTTTTTTTGCTTTTGAAGCGTCTATATTTTTTACAATTCCATGAGCTATGGGACTTCGGACGAACGCCGCATGCTTTGCGCCCGGAATTCTAAAATCTTCCGTATATCTTGCTCTGCCCGTAACCTTTGCCTCCGCATCCAAGCGTTTAATCGATTTGCCTATAGCGTTCATATTATTATTATTTCCTCTATCCAATCGAATTTTCTATGGTTGAATTGCGTTTTAATATTTCGTTTCTACGGGGCATTAAATTTTTTTATATTTTAATTATTAAGTTTTTTATAGTCGCGCTTGTCGAAATAACGCGGTAAAAATAAAAAGCCGGTTATTTCGAGCAAAGCAAAAAACCCCCTTTATTCTTTAAGATAATCGTCCTTATATGCGCAATATTCTAATAATCATTATTTTTTCTATCTTAACCCCGCAATAGGTTTTTATAAAAAATAACCGATACTATTAAATTTTAAAAGATAAAAAGTCAACTTTGTTTATAACTATAGCCGAATCATTATAATTTGACAGGTAAAAATTATCATAGTTATTCGGCTATAAAATTAAATAAATTTGAGGCATTTAACAAAGCGCCGCAAATGACAGGGGCAAAAATAATTCGGGGATTTTATACTGCGCCCAAAAAACCGAACATTAAAGAGGAGATATGATCAGGTATTAAGAAAGTAAAAAAAAGGAGTATAGAGTAAAAAAATAGATTCATTAATATATTTGCAAGGAATTAATATTTTTTTGCAAATTTTAAGATAAAATCATCATTATTAAAAAAAGGTTTTTAATCGCCAAAAGATTTGTACAAAGGAATAAAGGATAAGAGTAAAAGGCAATAATTAAGGGATTTCTCCTCACTTCGCTCGTTCGAAATGACAAACAAAAACAACTCTTGACGAAGAGGCGGAAAAAATTACTTTCTGTTATTTTGATAAATTGTATTTTTGCCTGCCATTTTGAGAGCGACGAGAAATCTCTTGATAAAAAGCGATGAAGTAATAACAAAGCGATAAATAACAGGTTGATTTTTTATATTTTTTATTAAACTTTAACTTCGGGCATCGGCAAAACCGTTTACGCTTAAAATGTAGGTTTTTTAGCGGCGACCATAATATTATAAAAAATTTTAAATCAAAGTGAAAAATCAAAGACCGGCAACGGATATAATTCAAAGAATAACTTATAAAAATTGGCTTTATCTTAAAATTCCAACCCCGAAATTTTTTTTCTATATTTCTCTTCGGCTTTTTCAAGCCGATAAGTTAATTTCTCGTATTCTTGGAACCTATCATCTGCCGCTTGCCTGCATAGCCCCGCCTCTCGAGAAAGTTTGGCAATATCGCTCCCCTCGCCTTTTTTAGAGGCTTCTATAATTTGGTTGTTTATAAAGGCTATTTTTTTTTCGACGGAGTCTATCTTCTTTTCCAAAGCAACTATCCTTTTTTGTATAGGCTTTGAAATTTTAATTTTTTCGGCAAGTATTTCGGAACGAAGCTTGCGAGACTCTTTTTTTCCTATTTTTTCGGTTTGAGTTTCCGTAATGTTTTTAAAATCGGTTTTTTTTGCCCCGTTCTCTTCGTCGTTCCAACCTCCTTGTTTCAAAAATTCGGCATAAGTTCCGTTAAATAAAAAAACCTTTTCATCTTGAAACACTATTAATTTTTGAGCTATTGCATTTAAAAACATTTCATTATGAGTCGCCATTATTAGAGCGCCGTTAAAATTATCCAAAGCCGCCAAAAGAGCGTTAGCCGAATCCATATCAAGGTGATTTGTAGGCTCGTCTAATAATAAAATATTTAAAGGAGTAACAAGCAGTTTGCCAAGTATTACTCTTGCTTTCTCGCCGCCGGAAAGAACTCCGATTTTTTTTAAAGCCGCATCCTGTTCAAACATCATCGCGCCGGCTATATTACGCGCGGTCTGCTGATCCGTATCCCGCCCCGCATATAATATCTCTTCCATAACGTTTCTGTGGGGATTAAGATTTACTATGTTTGTTTGTTCGTAAAATCCGATTGCGGCTTTAGGATTATATGTAATCTTTCCTTCCCGTTGCTTTAAGGCTTTTGCCAAAATTTTTAAAAGAGTTGTTTTCCCTCTTCCGTTTTTGCCTATAATACATATTTTTTCGTTCGGAGATAAACTAAAATCTAAATTTTTAATAAGCTGATTTTTCTTTTCGTAACCAAAACTAATATTTTCGGCTCTTATAATATATCTGCATTTAATCGGGTTTTCTCTAAAAGTAAATTCAAGGGACTTTATTAATTCAAGCTTATCTTTTTTTTCCTGTTTTTCAAGGGTTTTAACTCTGGATTGAACAAGCCCGCCTAATCTTGCTTTTGCTCTGAAGCGGGTTATAAAAAGCTGTATTTCTCGCTTTTTTTTCTCCTCGTTCTGTCTTGTTTTTTCATATATTTCCTCTTCCGCCGCTATTTGATAATAATATTTTTCGGTATCTCCGTCAATTTTACGCATTCTTTTTCTATGAATTCCTACGGTCTGAGTTATAACCTTATCCATAAAACTGCGATCGTGAGTTATTAATATAAGTTCGCGAGGCCAGTTGTTTAAAAATTTTTCAATCCACCTTATCGAAGTAATATCAAGATAGTTTGTAGGCTCGTCCAAAAGAAGCAAATCCGGCTCCGAAAGAATGGTTTTTGCAAGATTTAAACGAATCTGAAATCCGCCGGAAAATTGATAAGGATCTTTATTGAAATCGGATTGAGCAAATCCCAGCCCTTCAAGTATTTTTTCCACTTTCCAAACGCTGTCTTTCTCATTATGATTAAGCCCTCTTACGCCTTCTTTTAAAAGAGTATCCTCTGTAAACTCTATTTGTTGCCGAACATACCCTATGCGATAATTTTTCGGGATTTTTATATCCCCTTTATCCGGAGTTTCGTATCCTGTAATCATATTAAACAGGGTTGTTTTTCCTCTTCCGTTTCTGCCTACAAGCCCAATTCTCTCTTTGCGGTTCAACTTAAATCCGGTATCTTCAAACAGGATATTTCCCCCGAAACTTTTTGTTATATTTTGTATGGTTATCATTATATCATTTTATAGCTTTCTATTAAATTGCTCGAATTCTAATTGAAAAAGGCTTTTGCCACAGCGTTACGATTAAATTTGAATAAGCGAAATACTTAATATATTCATAGCTAATAAGCAATTATAAAAAACCGGTAATAAAGTTAGATCGGATATCTTTGAATATATTGAAACCTTCTATAATGTTAAACGAGAACATATTTATATCGGATTCCTAATTCCTAAAAATTTTGAAAAACAATCTGTAACTTGATTTTATCTCCACAATTTCGGGGGAAGTCCGCCTTCTCTTAGCGCTTCTATTGCTATATGCGCCTTCTCTTTATTACTTCTTCTACTTTTTTTTATTCTATGCTTCTTTGTTTGCTTTACTTACTTTCTATTTGAGCATATTTCCTTTTTACTGTCCGGTTTTTTAAAATAAGATAATATTCATCGTTAAGAAATATTGGTAATTTTATTAATCTAAAGGGAGGTAAATAATGGCAAAACATGCAACGCCTTTGTTAGATCAGCTCGAATCGGGTCCTTGGCCCAGTTTTGTTTCGGATTTAAAACAGGAAGCTGAAGTAAGAGCAAAGAATGAAAAAGGTGTGGAGTATCAAATTCCTCAGGACGTATGCGAAGACCTTTTGGGAGTAATGGAACTTTCTTTTAAACAAGGAAGAACTCACTGGAAACATGGCGGCATCGTGGGAGTTTTCGGCTATGGCGGCGGAGTTATCGGAAGATATTGCGATCAACCGGAGATGTTTCCCGGAGTCGCTCATTTCCATACTATGCGTATAAATCAGCCTGGCGGCAAATTTTATAATACAAAATTTTTGAGAGAATTATGCGATTTATGGGATTTAAGAGGCAGCGGACTTACTAATATGCACGGCTCTACCGGCGATATTATTCTGCTCGGAACAACTACTCCGCAGTTGGAAGAAATTTTTCATACCATAACTCATGATATGAATCAGGATCTCGGCGGTTCAGGCTCCAACTTAAGAACGCCTTCCGATTGCGTCGGAGCGGCTCGTTGCGAGTATGCATGCTATGATACTCAGGCTTTATGTTATGATCTTACTATGGAATATCAGGACGAACTTCATCGACCGGCATTTCCATATAAATTTAAATTTAAATTCGACGGCTGCCCCAACTGTTGTGTAGCCTCAATTGCGCGTTCGGATATGTCTTTTATAGGAACATGGAAAGACGATATAAGAATAGACGAAAAAGCGGTAGCCGCTTATGTAGGCGGAGAAATTCCTCCTAATGCAGGCGCGCACGCCGGACGGGACTGGGGTAAATTCGATATAGTAAAAGAGGTTATTGATCTTTGTCCTACCAAATGTATGCGTTATGAAGGCGGAAAACTTTCTATCAATACCAAAGAATGCACGAGATGTATGCACTGCATTAATGTTATGCCTCAGGCTTTAAGAATAGGAAACGATAGAGGAGTTTCAATTCTTGTAGGCGCAAAAGCTCCTATTTTAGACGGAGCTCAAATGGGATCTCTGCTTGTTCCTTTTGTAAAGGTTGAAGAACCTTATGACGAAATAAAAGAGGTTATAGAGGCTATCTGGGATTGGTGGATGGAAGAAGGCAAAAACCGCGAAAGACTTGGCGAGTTGATAAAACGACAGGGCTTCCAGAAGCTGCTTAAAGCTACCGGTATCAAACCAATGCCACAGCATGTAAAAGAGCCGCGATCTAATCCGTATATCTTCTGGAAAGAAGATGAAGTGGACGGCGGATGGGATCGCGATATTAACGAATTCAGAAAACACCATCAAAGATAGAGGAGATAATAGAAATGGCATTTATATCTTCAGGCTATAATCCTGACAAACCGATGGAAAACAGAATTACAGACATCGGACCCAAAAAATATGACGAATTTTATCCTCCGATAATCAAAGCTAATAAAGGCAAATGGAAATATCATGAGATTCTTGAACCCGGAGTTTTGGTTCACGTATCGGAGACCGGAGATAAAGTATTTACCGTCCGATGCGGCGGCGCTCGTCTTATGAGCATAACCCATATCCGCGAAATATGCGATATAGCGGATAAACACTGCGGCGGACATCTTCGTTTTACGACAAGAAATAATATCGAATTTATGACCGATAGTCTTGATAAGGCAAACGCCTTAAAAGAAGACCTTGAAAGCAGAAAATTTGCAGGCGGAAGCTTTAAGTTTCCCGTAGGCGGAACAGGCGCGGGCATTACCAATATAATTCATACCCAAGGTTGGATACATTGCCATACGCCGGCTACAGACGCATCAGGTCCTGTAAAAGCGGCTATGGACGTTTTATTCGACGATTTCAAAAGCATGAGACTACCGGCTCATCTGCGCGTATCTTTGGCATGCTGCCTTAATATGTGCGGAGCGGTTCACTGTTCAGACATAGCCATTTTGGGCTATCACAGAAAACCTCCGATGTTAGATCATGAATATCTTGATAAAATGTGCGAAATCCCTTTGGCTATCGCGGCATGTCCTACGGCTGCCATTAGACCCGCGAAAGTGGAATTGCCAAACGGAAAAACCGTAAAAAGCGTAGCGGTTAAGAATGAAAGATGTATGTTCTGCGGAAACTGCTATACAATGTGTCCGTCTATGCCATTGGCTGACGACGTGGGAGACGGTATAGTTCTTATGGTAGGCGGTAAAGTTTCAAATAGAATTAGCGCTCCTAAGTTTTCCAAAGTGGTTGTCGCTTTTATTCCGAACGAAGCGCCGAGATGGCCTAGTACTACCAAAATTATTAAAAGGATGGTAGATGTTTATGCTAAAGACGCAAATAAATATGAGCGTTTCGGCGAATGGGCGGAAAGAATAGGATGGGAAAGATTTTTTGATAAATGCGAAATTGATTTTACGCATCATCTAATTGACGATTTCCGCGATCCTGCATATTATACTTGGAGACAAACTTCACAGTTTAAATTTTAATCATATATTATAAGCCGGGGTTTTATAAAAACTCCGGCTTATATATTTTAATAAACGGAGATAAATAAAATGGATATAGAAGCCGGAGAAAAAAAAATTCTTGAGTTTCTTGAAAAAAAGTCAAAATCAAAATCAAAATTTTATCTTAAAGATTTCAATGCTCTTTTCCCTGAAGACAAGCCTCGCGCAGTTAAAAATTTGGCTAATAATATGGTAAAAAAAGAGATTCTTGAATACTGGTCAAGCGGAAGCACCACTTTGTATGGTAAAAAAGGAGCCGGCAAACAGGCTGCCGCAGAGCATGAAGATTAATAACAATAAATGAACCTTACCGAAGAGCTGCAAAAAAAGAGCGCTCTTATTCCGAGAATAATTATTGCAGCTCTTAAAGGCGGATCCGGAAAAACCATTTTTTCCGTAGGCATAGCCGCAGCTTTAAAAGAAAGCGGCAAATCAGTAGCAGTATATAAAAAAGGTCCGGATTATATTGACGCCGGATGGCTTGCGCTTGCCGCGGATAAGCCATGTTACAACCTCGACAATTTTCTCATCCCAAATTATCAGATCAAAAATTCTTTTATATCAAATAGTCTTAATGCCGATATAGCTATTATCGAAGGCAATAGAGGCATTTTTGACGGACTTGATACGGACGGCACCACCAGCACCGCAGGGCTTGCAAAACTGCTTGACGCTCCTGTTATATTATGTCTTGACTGCACAAAAACCACCAGAACCATAGCCGCCGTTCTCTACGGCTGTTTGATGTTCGACCCGAATTTAAAAATAAAAGGGGTAATATTAAACAGAGTGGGGGGCGCAAGACACGAGCAGATCATTCGAAAGTCGATTGAAAAATATTGTAAAATTCCGGTACTCGGCGCAATTCCAAAATTAAAAAACGAGGCGTTTCCGGAACGCCACATGGGGCTTGTGCCTACGCATGAACATGAATGGGCGGAAAGTTCGGCGCAAGCGGTTTCTTCCATTGTAAAAAAGTATATAGATATTGATAAAGTCGTCGCTATAGCCGAAGATACATCAAAACTAATCATAGATAATACCATTGAACATAAAACCCATCCCATTAAAGTCGTTTCCAAACATAGAATAGGAGTAATACGAGATTCCGCTTTTCAGTTTTACTATCAGGAGAATCTTGACGCTCTTTGCGCTTATGGCGCTGATATAGTTTTTATAAGTCCTTTAAAAGACGCCGATATATCAGACGACATATCGGCTCTTTATATAGGAGGAGGTTTTCCGGAAACTCATGCCGCATACTTGGCGGCAAATAACAGATTTAAAAATAAGATAAAGCTGTTTGCCGAAGCCGGAATGCCTATTTACGGAGAATGCGGCGGACTTATGTATTTAAGCGAATCAATTAGAATTGAGGACGCGCTATATCCTATGACCGGCGTTTTGCCTATCCAATATTCCTTTTCTAAAAGGCCTGCGGCTCACGGATATACTATAATTAAGGTTCAAAAAAATAATCCCTACTTTAAAAAAGGAATGATAATAAGAGGTCATGAGTTCCATTATTCAAAAATTGAAAAATGGAGCGGATCCGACGAGACGCTCGCCTTTGATATGACAAGAGGGGTAGGGTTAGTTAATAAAAAAGACGGCGCATGTTACAAAAATGTTCTTGGAACATATACTCATATACATTCTGCCGGAAATCCGGTTTGGGCGGAATCTATGGTAAAACTTGCGGCAAACTATTCAAAAAAATAAGATGCTTCCACAACTTTTTATTTTACTCAAATTTTAATACTCGCAACGCTTTAAGTATCCCTGCGCTTCAAATTTACGGAAGCCTTGTGAAAATAAACAAATTTTTTTGTTTTGCAAGAATAAGGATTTTAAAAATAAAAATAGGAGAGCAAAATATATTTTTTGCTCTCCTATTTTTATTGGAATATTTTTTTTATCTTATTTAACCGGCTTTAGGATGACAACCTTTGCAGGTGGTAGGCGCCGCTTTTGTGTTATTCTTTTTGTTGTAAGTTTTATGGCATTTTTTGCATTTTTTATGCATAGCTTCGGCATGATATTCCAGCTTTTGTGCCGGAGTGAGTTTCGGAGCGTCTTTGCCTTTTGGTTTTTCTCCGGGTTTATTATGGCATGCTATACAGTTTTGAACATCGTCTCCCATTTTTAATTCAAGAGGCTCCCCCTTATCGTCATGATGGCAAATTCCGCATTTCAAATCGCGTTCTTCGGCATGTTTTTTATGCTGAAATTCGCATGTGCTTTTTTTGTGTTCGGTATAAGCTTTATTCTCCATTTTAATTACGTCTTCAACCGTGGAGTCTGCAAAAAGGCTGGCAGAGATAAAAAAGCTTACAAAAAATAGGGCGCTTGCAAGTAAAAATAGTTTTTTCTTCATAATTAAGCCTTTCCTTTAAATTAATTGAAATTAACATTTAAATTTTTTTATTTTTATTAATTTAAATTATTAAAATTGTCAATAATTAAGTAAGGAAGAGAGGAAGAAAGGGAGGACGAAAAATATAAACGGATAAAGGAAATCGTAAAATATAAAAGGAGATTATAGCGCTCCCAAAAGTCAAGACAATGAAAATGGAATATTTGTTGTATGCTCGTCAAGCGACTTGTTTTAAAGATTTTACGCCATAATATATTTCATCGGGTCTAATATAAT
>JAFDMD010000120.1 GCA_019306185.1 Deltaproteobacteria bacterium | reverse complement strand
ATATAAAATCCCTTCTACCATTAATCGAAGATTAGGCTTGGCATATATTTTATTTTTTGTCATTATATCCCTAAACTTCAACCATTTCTCATTATTGAGCATTAGTCGAACCATAGCAATCTCGTTATTATTTTTATATGTAAAAAAAAATAACTTACAAAATCGCGATGGTATTTCAAACTGTTATTCCGAAAATGTCAACAGACCCTAATATATTTCGGAACAACTTCAATTCATTTTACATATTGCATGACTGCTCTTTGCCCGTTTTTGAAAAAATATAAAAAAATAATAAAAGAAAAATATCCGAACGTTAAACTTATAGAAGGAACGCATGAAACCTCAATTACGGAATCCGAATTTCGCGAAAAAGTTAATTGCGCTTTTAAAACAGGCAAACAAATGGCGGATATTATCGTAGGCAAAATATAATTAAGGGATTTCTCCTCGCTTCGCTCGTCGAAATAACAAAGGTAAAAAAAGGTTTGTCGCAATGACAAGCAAAAATAAAAAGCCTGTCTTGTCGACCGAAGGGAAAAATCCCTTAATTATTGCCGTCTGTCCTTATTCTTTGTTCCTTTGTACAAATCTAATCATTCTTTTTGTAATATAGCCTGATTACTATAAATTGATTGTAAAAGTATGCCATAAAGAATGCTTAAAAAAGGATATGTCCGAAGTTTATTTGCATAGCGGCTCTAATTGTCTATGAAACAATTTTCGGCTGGTTTTGCTTTGTTAGTAAAACCAAGCCGAAAATTCGAGACGGCAAGTAAAAAGCGAAGCAAACAAACTCGGATACTGCCAAATTGAATTATCGGATAATTAACCGAACGGTTCATTTTTTACGCTTTTTATTAACTTTTTCAGCGCCGACTAATTAAATTTTATACGGCTTTTATAGCCTTGACAAGTTTATCCGCATATTCCGCAAGTTCCGATTTGCTCCATCCAAGCTTTATCTGAATAGATATGGTTCTTTTCATAATATCGTCCGAAACCTTAAGATCAAGAGCCGCGTAATCCGGATACTTTTCCGGATGCGACGTTAGTTTATTAGGAGATTTAAACCCCTTGAGCCGCCCCCATTGTTTTATATAATGCCAATTATTCGGATACCAGTAAAAAGCCCCGCCTATGCCGGATTTATTAATGTTATCCGTAATTTTAACCGCGGAGGCTTCATCCTGCGCAAACAATGATAAAAACGTAGCGGAATCCCCTTTTTCGTCCGGAACGCTTCTAAACCTTATATTGCTTATAATTGATAAAGCGTCTTTGATATAACCTTTATTCTCTCTTTGCGTTTTTAAAATAAAATCTAACTTTTTCAACTGGGCTAATCCTACTGCGGCATTTAACTCGCTTATTCTGTAATTTGTTCCCAAACATAAAGAAGACTCCTTGCCTCTATCGTCCCCTATATGATCATGTCCGTGATCCGAATAGGCTTCTGCGGCAAGATATACGGATTCGTCGTCCGTTATTAAAGCGCCTCCTTCTCCGCAGGTAATGGTTTTAACGGGATCAAAAGAAAAAACCCCCGCCTTGCCGAAAGTTCCTATTGCTTTTCCGTTAAAACTTGCTCCGATAGACTGGCATGCATCCTCTATTAAAATTAAATTCTCCTTATCGCAAAACTCTTTTATTTTATCTATTTGCGCCATAGAACCGCACATATGAACGGGAATTACCGCTTTTGTTTTATCGGTTAAAGCCTTATGCAATAAATTCGGATCAAGACACAATGTCTCGTCTATATCGGCAAATACAGGAATCGCTCCTACGGATAAAACCGCCTCTATTGTAGCGATAAATGTAAAAGGCGGAACTATTACCCTATCGCCGGCTCCTATGCCGGACGACGCTAACGCGGTAATAAGAGCGGTTGTTCCGCTTGAGCAAAGATGAGAAAATCGAGCGTCTAATAAATTGCAAAGATAAGCTTCAAAACTTTTGGCTTTCCATACTCCTTTTCTTTGAGCGTCAAAACCATACCTGAATAAAACGCCGGTATTAATAACGTCATTTATCTCCTGTTTTTCTTCTTCTCCGAAAATTTCAAATCCGGGCATATGTTTCTCCTTATTTAATCGGTTTATATTTTTTATAAATTTTTTTCTTGCCGCGTTCGTTAAAATAATAAGTAAAAAAATCACTTAACCTTACTACAAAAAAAGCGATAATCCATTTATTTGGTTTATGCTGAAAAAGCTATATTTTAAGCGTAAACTATTTTGCCAATGCCTGAAGTTAAAGTTTAATAAAAGATATAAAAAATCAACTTATTACTTTTTCACTTTTTATTAAGGGATTTCTCCTCGCTTTGCTCGTCGAAATGACAAACAAAAACAACTTATGTTAAATTTCCCCCATCATTTCGAAACAAAGAGAGAAATCCCTTTATTATTGACTTCTGCTTTTATCCTTTAACCTTTTGTACGAATTTAATCATTATATATTATACTGTTTCAGTATCGGCTAATTATCATTCGTTTCGTTTTTTATTCTTTTTAATATTCTAAAAGTTGAAGGAATCATAAGTATAAAGCTTAATATAATAAGAAGAATAGGCGCCCAATTATATTGCGCGTAAGATTCATATTGGATGCATACCGATATTCCGGTTAAAGAAAATATTATTACAAAAGCGGCAAATATTAATACGATACAATCTATTTGATAGCTGCCGGATATTATCTCTTTTTTATAAAAAAACGGTTTTTTCTTTTTCATAACCCTCTTTTTTATTTGATTTGCGTAGCGCCTCTTGTTGTCGAGGAAAATCCGAGACAACAAGCAAAAAGCGGAGCAACCAAACTCGGACATAGCCGAATTGATTTAAAGCGGCATACCCTTATTACTCAGTCCGGCAATCATTTTATTGGAATCTATCTATTCGATGCTGAAAAATCTGCATTTTAAGCATAAACGGTTTTGCCAATATCTATTATTTATCGCTTTTTATTAAGGAATTTCTCCTCGCTTTGCTCGTCGAAATGACAAGCAAAAATAACTTATGTTAAATTTACCCTGTCATTTCGAACCGAAGGGAGAAATCCCTTTATTAAAAGACTGTAATCTATAGCGAAGTGAAAAATCCCTTTATTAGCGCCTTCTGCTCTTATCCTTTGTTCCTTTGTACAAATCTTTTTGCGATTAAAAACCTTTTTTTAATAATGGGGATTTTATTTTAATATTTGCAAAACAATATTAAAATAAATATTAATTCCTTGCAAATATATTACCTTATTCTTATTAAAATTTATAATAATTACAATATGTATTATACTTTTTCAGTATCAACTATCTATACAAAAAAATATTCTGTCGCAAGATATGCAAAAATTTTAATCGGAAAAATACAAGGGGTATTTCAAGACTTACAATCGAAGCGCTTAACCGGAAAATAGGCAAAATAAAAAAAGATGCTCCCACTTTTTGTTATGTAATATCTATTACCTTATCCGCGACTCTTATAGCCGAAACTATATCAAGCATATTAGTGGTTTCGCCCGCCTCTTTTTTTTCTAACAGATTAAAATGTTCCAAACATGTTCCGCATACCAATATTTTTATATTCTTGTCTTCAAAATATTTTAAAGCGTCAATAACCGGCGAGCCTTTTGCGGCAAGCCGAACTCCCGAGTTTAAAAATACCAGCCTCCATATTTCGTCTTCCGATTCCTTTAATGTGTTAATGAAATTAATCATTAATTTCTCTCCCAGCTTATCGTCTCCTTTCCCGAAATATTGCGAGCCTATTAAAATGAGAATTTTTTTATTAATAAAATCCTCATTATCCATTATCGCGCATGCGCATTTATCTTTGGACGCTTCTATTATAATATCCGTATTATCTTGAATTACTTCGGCATTATAGCCGTTCTTATTTAAAAATCTTATAACATTCTCTTTTGCCGCAGAGTTATCTACTATTACGGTCAATTGATTTATATTGTTAGCTTCTATACTCTTTTTAACCGCTATCACAGGCTCCGGGCATGCCAAACCTCTACAATCAAGCTTTGTTGTATTCATTATTATTACTCCGTTTAAAGTTGCCATATAAAAAATTATACTTTATCCTGAAATTTTAATTCTATCAATAATTGACGTTAAAATTTTCGCATATCAAAGAGCCGACCAATTTTTTTTGTCTCGCAAAGACGCTTCCGTTCTTATAGCAATAAATTCGATTTCGCTTAGAGTGGTTGCGGAAAAAGGCTTATATTTTATTGTTTTGTAAAAAAGCGACTTTATCGGCAAAAAAATTAAAACCCAAACGGTTATTTTTTCGTCCCGCCGATGAACCTGATTATGAAAAATATTTCGGAGATACTCTATAAGCTATTTGCAGTTGAATGTAAAACATATAAAAATAGCCTCCTAAATTAATTGACAAAATTTCCCTTTTTTGTAAAAAGGTAAAGCTTTGGAAAAACAAACCAAAAAAAATAACTACAATTAGAATTGCAAATAATAATATAATAAGCTTACATGTTTTTTACAAAAAAAAGGAGGAGTATGAGCGGAATAAAGCTTGATTTTAAAAAATCCGGCAGCCTTATACCTGCAATTGTGCAAGATTATAAAACCCAAGAGGTTCTAATGCTTGCATTTATGAATCAAGAGGCATGGGAGGCTACTCTTCAAACCGGCAAGGCTACTTTTTACAGCCGCAGCAGAAAAAAGCTATGGATAAAAGGAGAAACTTCCGGAAATACTCAGTTAGTAAAAGATATAAGAATAGATTGCGACAACGACGCTATCCTTTTAAAAGTTGATCAGATCGGAGGAGCGGCTTGTCATACCGGACATCCAAGCTGTTTTTACCGAAAAGTAACAAATGATACGTTAACAATTATAAGCGAACCTGTTTTTGATCCTAAGGAAAAATATAAAAATGAATAAATTAAAGCTCGGAATACCCAAAGGAAGCCTTTTAAACTCTACTATTACTCTTTTTAAAAGAGCCGGATGGAAAATAGAGACAAATAATTCCAGAAGCTATTTTCCCACTATAAACGACAAAGCTATAGAATGCACAATATGCCGCGCTCAAGAAATGTCCCGATATGTCGAAAACGGAACTCTTGACGCCGGGCTTACCGGAAAAGACTGGACTGCCGAAAATAATTCCGAAGTAGAAGTAATATCCGATTTTATATATTCCAAAGTAAGTAGAAAACCTGCAAAATGGGTTTTAGCAGTTCCTATTGATTCGGATATACAAAAAATAGAAGACCTTGAAGGCAAAAAAATTGCAACTGAACTTGTTAATTTTACCAAAGGATATTTTAAAGCAAAAAATATATCGGTCAAAGTGGAATTTTCTTGGGGAGCTACCGAAGCCAAAGTTATATCCGGGCTTGCGGACGCAATCGTAGAGGTGACCGAAACAGGCAGCACTATAAAAGCGCACGGGTTAAAAATTATTAAAGAGCTTATGACTACCAATACCCAACTTATAGCAAACAAAAACTCCTTAAAAGATAATCAAAAAAAAATAAAGTTGGATCAGATATCTCTTTTGTTAAAAGGAGCGCTTTTGGGCGAAAAACTGGTAGGTTTAAAAATGAACGTCGCCGAAAACAATATAGATAAGGTAATTTGCGAACTTCCGAGTTTAAATGCGCCTACTGTGGCTAAACTGTATAAAACAAACTGGTTTTCTATTGAAACCGTAGTTGAGATAGGAACCGTTCGAGAACTTATTCCGAAGCTTATGAACAACGGGGCGGAGGGAATAATAGAGTATCCTTTAAATAAGGTTATTTAGTCAATGCTGAAAAATTTGCATCTTAAACGTAAACGGTTTTGCCGCTATCTATTATTTATCGCTTTTAATTAAGGGATTTCTCCCTTTGCTCGTCAAAATAACAAGTAAAAACAACTTATGTAAAATAACAGAAAGTAATCTTGGACTGTCATTTCGACCGAAGAGAGAAATCCCTTAATAATTTCTGCTGTCTTACATACCAAGATAAAATGGACTTCCCCAAAAAAAGTAGACAAAGTTAATGAGTATATAATAAGATAGAAAAAACGAGGAAGTCCCGGTTTTACAATATAAGGCGCTGACCGATTTTATAGACGGATTAATAACAGCCGGTAAAATAACGGAAAGCGACAACTTAACTATACGCTTGGCGGGCTTTTAACGCAGATGGCGGCGGCTATACTTTCAGCGACCTTATAGGCCATAATTCTCCGGGCGCTGCAAACCTTAAAATCAATCAAAATCAAGCGGCATTTTGGGGTTGGCAGCCGAAAACTTATGCTCATTTTGACGTATTTAACGCAAATAAAGAGAGCATGGAAAACAAAATACAAAATTTTTCAGCAATAAACGGAGTAACTTTTATAACAAATCTCGGCGATAATAATATAGACGGCGATCTGGGCAAAGAGTTTAAAATCCCCTGTTCTTCTCATTTTATTACCGATGTAATAAACAACCTAAAAATTCTCTTATCCGAAGGCATTACCACACAAGAACAAATCAACGATTTTATGAATGGAATAAGCCCTATATTTGAATATTATCAAGACGATACAAACGCCTCTATGTTTAACGAATATTATTTATTACAAAAGCCCTGTATAGTAAGCTATCTATTACAAGGCGTAGAAAACGATTTAGGCAAAGCAATATCTCTTGACGACAACACAAGCTTTGAGTTTACAGAAGACAATAACCTTACAATAAATATAGACAACTCCGTATCCGACACAAGCCCTATCGAAGCTATAAAAAATCTTGATGGCGTTTTAAAAATAGATCAAATAAATAGCATAAAAACCAAAGTTACCGATTCTATATCCTCATATAAGGTTCAATCCGGCGATACGTTATCCGCAATAGCCGAAAGCAAAAATATAAGTTTAAGCGAGTTATTGCAAATCCGCAAATAACAGACTCCAATCATATAAACACAGGAGATAATATAAACCTGCCGTCAATAACAACCGCAACCTACGCTGTTCAGGCTGGGGATAGCATATCCGGCATAGCGGACAAACTCGGCGTAACAATTGAAAGTTTAATAGATTCTAATCCGTGGCTTGCAAGCGAAAACAGAATCAGCGAAAACGGGGATGACTATACTGCGCCCAAAAAATTGGACAGTAAAGAGGAGATATGCTCAAATAGGAAGTAAGCGAATCAAACAACAAGGGGGGTAGAATAAAAAAAAGCAGAAGAAGTAATAAAGAGAAGGCTCGTATA
>JAFDMD010000119.1 GCA_019306185.1 Deltaproteobacteria bacterium | reverse complement strand
AGACTTAAAGCCTTTATTAATCGCTTATTCTCTTTTATTAACGCCTCTCTTTATCCCGTCTATATAAGCGCGGCGTAGTGTCTTTGATAACGAGATAACGCTCTCGGCTCTATTACGCATTAAACGTACGGTCCCCTCTTTAAATTCTTTCGTATATCTAATATTTGAGATAATTTTCCCCTTTCTCTTTTAACTTATATTATTTATCATTATCTATTGTCTACTTTTTCGGGGGAAGTCCAGTATCGACTACATTAGATCCGATGAAATATATTATAGCGTAAAATCTTTAAAAAAGGTCGCTTGACGGACATACAACAAATAATACAATTTGATTATCTTGACTTTTGAGCGCATTATAGTAAACAAGCCTATTTGCAGCAAATATTTTTACGATTCAAATAGGTATGTTCATTTCTCTCAAGTCATTTTTTTTATACGATTTTATACTTGACACGAGTTTGTTTGACAAATAAATCAATAACGAGAAAAAAATATGATTATCAAGAAAAAATAAATAAAGTAATAAAAAAAATTTCTCGCGGGAAAAATTTGATAGTAACAATATAAAAGGAATAAACAGGCAGAGATGCATCCGCCTGCTTTGGTTCTTTGCATCTTAATTATAAAACCATATGAAAACAATAAGCTCACCGGCAATAATATTAAAAAAAATCGAATACGGCGATTCTGATCTTATAATTACGTTCTTCACTTTAAATCATGGCAAAATTACTGCTATAGCAAAATATGCCAAAAAAAGTAAAAAACGTTTTGCCTCTGTTTTAGAACCGTTCGGAGAATTAAATATAGTTATGACCTCCGGTAGAAACAAAGAATTATTAATTTTAACCGAAGCGCAGTTATCGCATTCCTTTACGGAAATAAAAAAAAACATATTGAAAACCGCTTACGCCAGCTATTGGACAGAAATAATAAACAAATCGATTGAAAACTCGGTAACAGAAAAACAGATATACGCTCTATTTTATAAACTCCTTAACCTGATAGATAAAAATATTATATCCGAAACAGCGGCTAACATAATATTTCAGATACGATTTGCCAATATTGTCGGAATAAAACCCGATTTGAAAAACTGTTGCTTATGTAAAAGGGAAATAAACGGCGTAAAAGGGGAAAAACTTTTTTTTGATATTGAAAAAGGCGCAATTGTTTGCGAAGCCTGCAATGGAGGGGATAAAAAAAATATTCCGCTTTTTAAAGGAACCATAAAACAGCTTTTATGGGTTCAAGACAAAGAAATTGAAAAAGCCTTAAAAATAAAATTTACAGAATACTGTTTGCGTCAGGCAACCGATTTTATGGAACGGTTTATTGGATATTATGTCGCAAAAGAGTTTAAAAGTCTTAAATTTTTAAAAGAAATAGGATGATTATGATAAAACCGGTAGATTTTTTAATTGAAGCTTCCGCTCCATGCAGAGTTGATACGGGCGGAACTTTAGATATTAAAATATTCCATAATTTGCTTGAAAACAAAAGAGTCGCCACTTTTAATATAGCGCTTGATTTACGAACGAAAGTAACTATAGAACCTTATCAAAAAAATAAGATAAGGGTAAGTTCCGGAGGGTTTGAGCCGATGGAGTTTTTTTATGACAAGGTTCGTTACGATGCGCCGTTAGGCATTATATTTTCTATAGCTACCCATTTTAATCTCAAAGGGATACATATAAAAATAGATTCCGCATCTCCTCCCAAAAGCGGTCTCGGCGGCTCTTCCGCCGCAATAGTCGCTTTAATATACGGGCTTTTAAAGCTTAAAAATTATAACTTATCGACATATGATACGGTAGCGCTTGCTCATCAAATAGAAGAAAAAGCCTTAAACCTGTCTTGCGGAATGCAGGATCATCTTGCGGCGGGATACGGGGGCGTCAATCTGTGGGAATGGAATAGAAAGAAAAACTCGGGTCCTTTTACAAGACAAGAGATTGTAACAGATAAAAGTAGTCTTCAAAACAGTATTCTCGTTGCATACTCCGGAATAGAGCATAGTTCGATAAGCATAAACTCAAAATGGATAAAAGATTTTTCCGAAAAAAAAAATATTGATATATGGCGTAAAATTGCCAATATTACTTATGATTTTGCCGCTTCAATATCAAATGGGGACATGAACAAAGCAGCGGAACTTATGAATTTGGAAACGGAATTAAGAAAAAGAATAACCGAAAAGCTTTTTAATAGTACGGGCGAAAAAATGATTTTAGCTGCAAGAAAAGCCGAATGCGGCGCTCGTTTTACAGGCGCCGGAGGCGGCGGTTGCCTATGGGCTATAGGAGAAGTAAAAAATATTATCAAGCTGCGTAAAAAATGGGAAGAAATTCTCGAACCGGTTGATAACGCTTATATATTAAATACCGGAATAGATTGTGCCGGAGTTGCGGCAAATATGATTGACTGCGATTAAAGCGGGCGATAAACCCCAAAAAGAATGGATTATAAAAGGCAATTAAAATAATAAAAGAATTTCTCGCTTCTCTTAAAACAGCGGCAAGTAATGTTTTTACTTTTTATTTCACGGATGTTATTTTCGTTTGTTATTGCAACGAGTACAATTGCCTAACTAAATTTAAACATAGCAAGAATTAAGGTTTTAAAAAGGAGAAAAAAAATGAACTTTCAGGATGTAATATTAACATTGGAACAATTTTGGAGCAAAAAAGGCTGCATACTTGTCCAACCTTATGATTTAGAAGTAGGCGCCGGAACATTTCATCATTTTACCCTTTTAAAAGCGCTTGGGCCAGAGCCTTGGAATGTGGCTTATGTTCAGCCTTCGCGACGCCCTACAGACGGAAGATACGGAGAAAATCCCAACAGATTGCAACATTATTATCAGTATCAGGTAATATTAAAACCGTCCCCCGAAAATGTTCAGCAGTTATATCTTGAAAGTTTACAAGCTCTTGGAGTTAAACCGGAAGATCATGATATAAGATTTGTGGAAGACGATTGGGAATCCCCAACGCTGGGAGCTTCCGGACTCGGCTGGGAGGTATGGCTTGACGGGATGGAGATAACCCAGTTTACCTATTTTCAGCTTGCGGGCAGTATAGAATTAAAACCAATATCCGTAGAATTAACATATGGGCTTGAACGTATCGCTATGTATCTGCAAAAAACAGATAATGTTTTTCAATTAAAATGGAACGATAAAATAACTTACGGAGAGATTCATCATAGGCAGGAGGTTGAGCAGTCAACCTATAATTTTGAAAAAGCGGACATTGACATGCTGCAACAACTTTTTAGTATGTATGAAAAAGAGGCAGGAAGAATAATAAAAGAAAATTTGGTATTGCCGGCTTACGAATGTTGCTTAAAATGTTCTCATATATTCAATCTGTTGGATGCGCGCGGAGCAATCAGCGTAACCGAGAGAACCGGATATATAGGACGCATACGAAATTTAGCTCGTAGCTGCGCTCATACCTATCTTAAACAAAGAGAAAAGATGGGATTCCCGCTGTTAAAAAAATAAACAGTATAAAATACAGACTTTTTCAAACGGCTATCTTAAGGTTGATTAAATAAAAGTAGATTATGTAAAGACGCTGTTTACAACGTCTTTAATTTTTTCGGATATATTCGATTTTGTTTGTCGCTTCTGATTTTTGACTGCGTTTTGCAAAGAAAGCGAAAACTCAAGCTTCGCTTTCAAACAGTTCGCATTTTTTTTGCGCAAAACTTGTCAAAAATGATTTCCTCATCGACAAAAGCCGCTACACAAAAAAATTAAACATGTTTTTTTGTAATTAAATATTTTTAATAATGGCGCTTAACCTGTTGAATGAGCGCTGGTAATCAGCGTAACCGAGAGAACCGGATATCTTTGAATATATTAAAACTTTCTATAATATTAAACGAAAACATAGTTAGTCGATGCTGAAAAAGTTAAAAATACCAATCGGCAAGCAAAAAACGTAGCAAACAAACTCGGACGCCGCCGCATTGAATTTAAACAAACCGGATAATTAATCGCTTGCGAATAAAATACAGTTTTTTCAGCATCGACTAATTGATTGATTGTGAATAGAATATAGGTTTTTCAGTATAAACTAATTATTTTTATACGGACAAGAAATTAAATTAAAATTAGTATCAAAACATATCCCGAACTCATGCCTCGTTAGATACAATCGTTTATATTTTAGTTTGGGATTATTCTTTTTCATCCACCTAACCGCCTGTTTTGCGCTAATTTCAACCGGAGGCGTTTCAAACCGCTCATATAACTCAAGCGTTTTTTCAAAATAATCTTCTGCGGTATCAAAATCGCAAGCCCCATGTTTTTCCCATTCTCCTTGCAAAAGCTTTGTGCCGGGGCTCATACATAAATACGGTTTCATTACCCTAATAGGCACAGGTTCCAAATCTCCTTTGCAGCAACGAGGATGTTTATTTCTCCCCGTAACGTATGCCCACTCGGATTCTCCCCAAAGTCCGTGAATTACCCAACCGAATTCATTCGGCGACAAGCATTGAAAATAATAATCAAAAATATTTCCTCTCCTTTTCTGATATCTACAAAAATTGTCCGAATTTGAATAAACAAGCAGAAAAAAATCGGTGGGAATATTATTAATTTCATAATACTTAACCTTATAATCGTAATTCTTAATTAACCATCTTTCTTTTACAAGGCAATTCGCATTTACAACCGCCGAACAGTTTATATATAATACCGTAATAATAAAAAATAGCATTAAAACCAACCGATTAAATTTTATATTTTTAAACATTAAGACGCCTCATTTATTAATTTTTTATAAAGATCTATCTCCTTTTGCATAGCGTCAAACATAGCCGAAGCCTCCTTATCTCCCGAATATTTTTTATTCAATTCAAAAAGTTCTGTTTCCATAGGCAAATAATAGTTATCCAACCATGCCGATTTAGGCAACGTAAAATTTGATATTAATTTGAAGTTCTCTTTTTCTATTATTTCAATATTTTCCCGCACATCTTTAATATCAGGGTATTCGGTATTAAAGTATTCAACAACCTCGCTATGCGGATCCGATGCAATATATACAAGTTCCGTTACCGCCAAAAAACCGTTATCTTTTAAAAACAAACCGCATTTTTTTAACCCGTTTTTAAACCCCATAATGTATAATGAGCCCTCCGCCCAAATAATATCAAAGCTTTTCTCTTTAAAATCCATATCCAGCATCGACATATTTATAGGAGTTATATTCTTTTCAACCCCCTCCTTTTTTACTCTTTCCGTTAATATATCAAGAAACGGCTGATGATTATCCCAGGCGACTATTTTGCCGTTTGAAACTTTTGCCAACTCTATTGTTTGCATCCCCTGCCCGCATCCGATATCCAAAATAAACGGTTGTTTAAAGCGCTGCGGTATAAAATTAAACGCCCTTTTTGTACCTTCATTATACCCGCGCGGGTCCGCTTCTTGGCAAAGCTTCGCATAACTCGTATAAATATTTAATCCCCTCCATAATTAACCTCCTTGCATAATTAGCCAACGCCTAAAAACCCGCATTTTAAGCATAAACAATTTTACCGACGCCTAAAGTATTGATAAGTTAACCGACGTTGCGCAGTTATAAAAAAACAGGATAACATAATCCGAAATAAAAAATGTATAAAATAGAATTTACCGATATTGCTTTAAAAAATTAAAAAAAGCTTTCGCAAAAAGATAAAAAACTTATATTAAGTAAAATCCAACTGTTATCCTCAACCAAACCGGAACGCTTGAATAACGTAAAAAAGCTTGTAAATTTTAGCCCGTCTTATAGGTTAATAATCGGCAAATACAAAGTTTTGTTTGAACAAGACCATAGCAAAAAACTTATTGCCATTATAGATATTTTACATAGAAGCAAAGCATATAAAAGGATAAATTCATAATATTTTTACAAGAAGCTCAATTTATTACCGAAAATAACGCTCCTAAATTTGCCATAATAGATTTTAAAGAATATACTAACATTAAAAACCTATTATCCGATACCGAAAAGCTTGAAGATTATTTGGATTATTTGCATATCCAAATAATAAAGGCAAAATCAAAACAAAACTTCTCTTTTGAAGAGGCAAAAAAAAATATTTTGGGGTAGTTTTTGTTTTAACGGCAAAATAAAAAACCGGATATTCAATATAAATAATTATATCAAATATCCGGTTATATAAAAAATTTCGGCGACTCTAACTTAAACAAAATTCAGCGCTTCTTTATAAATTACATACCCAAGTTTTCAAGATACTCTACAATAATGCCAAGCGCTTTATCAAGATTTAAAGCTTTTTTTCATATTGTTACCTACTATCTAAATATTTTCTGCCTAAATCCGATATTTCCCAAAATCCGCGATCGCCTCTTTCAGGTTTTTTTATATAGCCCCTATCTTTTGCAAGATTTCTTGCCCAGTCAATATGATGTCCCCATCTTGGAACATTTAAATCTGTAACGGTTTCTTGGTACCAAGATTGCTCAAAAATATGTTTTAATTTATTATATATATCTTCTTTAACTACTTTATTGCGCGCTCGTCCGCCATGATTTTTAATAGATTGCAATATATACGGAATAAGCTCTTTTTGAGTAATTTTTTCTCCTTGTCGTGATTTTTTTTTGGTTTGCCGTTTTATATCGGAATAATAACTATTGTTTGTCTTTTGGCGGGCTTTCGGCAAATAATTTTGAGGCAACGATTGAAACTTATCGGAATTATTATTAAAAATTTTTTTTACTTGATCAATTTCCGGTTCTACGCCGCATAATTTTCGAGTTTCTTCTGTCATAAGATCAACAAGCAGCAAATCAGGCTCCGTAGTAATCCTATTCTATGCTTTAGGAAGCGTATCTTCGACTATTTTTTGTTTGCGCTTTCTATTAAGTAACCTTTCAGCATTTTTAATCGAAATTCCGGAGATAATATTTTGTTTTGAAAGAAAGTCAACAAATCTTGAAGCTATCTCTCCTTCATCTTGATTCATTATATCTATAGACGATTTTCCTATTTTCCCTCCTTCAATGGAAGATAGAAGTACCAGATCATTCCACTTGAAAGAATTGCCAATTTAACCCCTTGTCGAAACGAATACCCTAAAATTTGATCTTGATGACAATTTAAATCTTCGGATGGTTTTTTTGCTTCCAAAAATACTTCGGAAGAATTATTGGGTTGAAGACAATAGTCAACGCGTCCGCCTGCAAAACTATACTCTATAACAACCTCATTCGAAATCGCAGACGTAATCCAACCGAGCTTTTGTAATATATCCCTGTTCTAATAGCCATTTCTCCCAGATTCATAATATCGGGATTTAATTTAAGTTTTTATAAAAAGTCAATTATTTGTTCTTTCATAAGGCTTTCGATTCGCATATAATGTTTCTATATATCAATTTAGTTAATAATATACTTAATAACTTAGGGTCTGTTGACATTTTCGGAATAACAGTTTGAAATACCATCGCGATTTTGTAAATTATTTTTTTTTACATATAAAAATAATAACGAGATTGCTATGGTTCGACTAATGCTCAATAATGAGAAATGGTCGAAGTTTAGGGATA
>JAFDMD010000020.1 GCA_019306185.1 Deltaproteobacteria bacterium | reverse complement strand
GTTGTTAAATTTACATTCTAAAAAAGAATGTTAAATTAAGATTTAACAACTTAACCATAGAACAACCTCGAAGGGTTTGCGCTCAAGGGCGCTTAAAGCAAAGCTTTAAGCGTTCATCTTGACCCTTGAACGCTTAAAACCCGAAGGGGTTATAAAAGTATGAAGTTTGAGCGTAGCGAATACATTAAAGTATTAGAGGGGGTAGCGTAAAAAAAATAGTTTGCCGGCGCCTATAGCCGTTTATTTTTTATGATGACGTGTAAACAAATCATAAAAAATATTACGGATATAAGTCCGGCGAGGTGTTTTTTTGAAGCGAGGGGGAGACTTCCCCCTTCAATAATAAATATTAAAAAAAACTCCGGCGTTTTAACTTGAATTACCTTTTTTTTTATAAAAAACACAGGACACAATATAAATAATTTGAATGGTAAGAAATAAAAAGAGTAGTAACATTACTTCTTCAAAATTTTGTTTATTGTCTGCTTTCACTTTTTCTTTTTCAATATTATTTTGCAAATTATTTTTCGTATTTTTCATATAATCATATAAACTTATAAAAGCCCGATCCGGTCGCCATTCTATATTTTTAATGTCAAGCTAAAAAAATTAAAGCGTAGCGAATATTTTTTTTTAATGAAGCATGATGATATTGAAAAAAAGGGGGGCGAGGCAGGGCTTATTTGCTCTGCCTCGTAAGAGATTATTATCCCCGCTTGCTCGGCGCTCGGGTTGCTCCTCAGCATTGCCTTATCCTCCGCGCAAGCGTAATTATAATAATATATAAAATTTTAAAAAGTCAAGAAATTTAATAATATTTTAAAATATAATAATATTGACAAATTTAAATAATTTAATAATATTAAAAATATTATTAAATATTAAAAAGGAGTGAATATTTTGATTATAACAATCTATAATTTTAAGGGTGGTGTTGGTAAAACAAGTATAGCGCTTAATTTTGCGCTTACGGCAGAATACGGCATTATAACAAATGACGTATATAGTCCGCTTGAAAGTGTTTTGTCTGAAAAACAATATATCAAAGTAGAACCGGACGAGGATTTTCCGGATATACCTAAAAAGCTAAATATAATATATGATCTCGGCGGCCATATAGACAAACGAGCTATAAAAATAATAAAAAAATCTGATTATATATTGATACCTACACTGTCGGATTTTTTAAGCTTAAAGGTAACAATTAATGCTATATTAGAGATAGAAATATATAATAACAAAATAATTATAATTGGCAACGGAACTCATAAATCCGAAATTAAACATATAAAAAAAGTTATCCGAGATTGTAAATTTAATTATCCTCTTTTTGAATTAAAAAAATCAAAAGCGTTTATAAATATATTTCGAGAACAAAAATCAATCGGCAAAATGACAAAAGAAGGCGGTTTGAAAGCATATCACTATAAAGTTATTAACGAACAATTTGATAAATTAATAAAATATATAGAGGAGTAAAAAAATGGGTAAAGGTATAGATTTAAGCAAATTTACAGGAGAAAACAAAAAATTATTAAAAGAGGATGAAATAAAGAAGGCAGGTAGAAATCCTATCTTGGATAAAAAAAAAAAAAATAAAATTGTAAGCGTATATTTAAATAGAGAGGAGTTTGATAAATTTGAAAAAAGCCGTTTGGCGGTTCCACGCTCTGCTTTTTTATATAAAATTTTAAAAGAGAATGATTTAATCTAAAAAAATAAAAACCGTTATTTTTGGAATTAATATTTTCGTCCTATAGCTTCTAAGTACATATTATATTAAAAGAATAACGGTTCTTATTTTAATACTTTTAAATATTTTAGCTATCATAAAACCATTGATTTTATTAAAAATTTCAACCTTAAATGTGAGTTTTTTGGTGTTAAATGTGAGTTTTTTGGTGTTAAATGTGAGTTTTTTGGTGTTAAATAAATCTTAAATGTGAGTTTTTTGGTGTTAAATAAATCTTAAATGTGAGTTTTTTGGTGTTAAATAAATCTTAAATGTGAAACAATATTGACAACTCTTTTTTTTATATATAAAAAAATATTTATGAACAGATTAGATAATAAAAAAAATAAGGCTTATAACGTGATTCAGTCGAACAGACTAATCGAAGCGGCTTATAGATTGACACTACAAGAGAAGCGTTTAATTTTAATATTAATTTCTGTTATAGATAAGAATGATTCGGATTTTAAAACATATCGCTTAAAAGCTGCGGAAATCGCAAACTTTTTAAATATTAGACGTGATAGCTATTATGCAGAATTACAAAAAATCACAAAAAATTTATTAACAAAAGCTTTAACAATCAATGAGCCGGACGGAGCTTTATATGTCAATTGGTTTTCAGCTGCTAAATATAAAAACAATGAAGGTTACGTTGAATTTGATTTTTCTCCTCGCTTGAAGCCTTACTTGCTTTTGTTACAAAAAGAATTTACTCGCTATTCGATAAAAAAAATAATTCAGCTTAAAAGTCTATATTCAATGAGAATATATGAACTTTTAAAACAATATGAGAATACTGAACATAAAACTCGCGTTATACAAATTGATGATTTGCGAAAAAAACTCGGTTTAATTGAACTTGATGGCAAAAAAATAATAAGAACAAAATTCGCAAGGTATGGCGATTTAAAAAAAAATATATTAAAACCTGCGCAAGCGGAACTACACAAAATCGGTTTTTTTTTCCAATTCACCGAGCAAAAAAATAGTAGAAAAGTCGATAGAATAAAATTTATTTTTCAAAAAGATGATATTAAAATAAAAGAGAAAAAACTCCCTTTCTTATTTCCTGAAGACGAACGAGAAAAAAAATATAAATTCAATAAACTAAAAGTTGAAATGGCTGTTGATGAAATAATAAAAGCAACCGGCGACAAAAAAAGCAAAGAATTTTATTATAAAGTCGCATGGGCTTTTATATTAGCAGATAAAGAACATGATCTTATGCAAGCGCTTTCAGAATTTAAAGCAGACATGTCGCATGCTCGCAATAAAGGCGCAGCATTTACGCAAATAGTAACGAGAATAGCCAAGACGGCTAATATAGATATATATAAAAAAACTTGACAACATAATTATTAAACAAGTAATATCGCAATAATTCAAAAAATGAATTAAGACTTGTTATCGTTTTTTTTAACTCGCTTCTTTTTATAAGAAGCGGAGCCCGCAGGTCCCCCCACGGAACCCGCGAAGCTCCTAACCAGATGGCTAAAAGAAGTAGCACAAATGGCTAAAAAGCAAATAGTAGAAAAAGAAAAAAAAGTCCAGTCCGAACCTTCGACTTCGGATATTTTTTTAGATTTGCTGGTAATATACATTATGCTACCCAAAAACGATAAAAATTTAGTCGGCTATTCTCGATATCTTTCAGAACTCACAGGAACGAAAGATTGGCATAACGCAAAACAAAACTTTGACTTGTCCGCTGCCAATCAGGTAATAAATCAAGTTTGGACCCCGAAAAAAACTAATCAGTTGCAGCGCATGCATGCCGGTTCTTCTATAATTTTGCTTACTGTTCCGAGTACGTCCGGAAAAAATGCAATTCCAATTCAACTATCAAAAAAATTATCAACCGCATTAAAAACAAAATATTTTGTAGGCGATCAATATTTTGATTCTGTTCATTCTCAAGCTTCAAAATATATTAAAAGATATGAACGTATTTTTTCTCCGAGAAAATATTTATTAACCGAAAAAGACTTAAAAAAAGACATAGGTAAAAAAGAATTAATACTTATAGATGACGTTTTAACAAGCGGGGGTTCTGTTGCTCAATTAGTTAAGACATTAAACAAACAAAATATAAAAGTCAGATCCGTCGTAGCTTTGATGGGAGAAAAAAGATTAAGAGTAGATGAAAAAACACAAGCCCGTTTAAACGAAGCATTAAAAAGTTTAAATATAAGCGTTGTTTCGAGTGAACAAATAAACGACATGGCTTTAACTCGCGCGGAAGCGGGCGGTTTAATACAAATGATAAAGGCGAAAGGTTCTAAAAATGCAAAAAACAGAATTGCCGGAAAAATACAAAGGTTATTTTACGGAAAAACTATTGCAAATATGGGACGAACTACAAAAGCCGGAAGGAACGCAAGCGCCGGAACAGGAAATAAAAATAATGAGAGATTTTCTGAGAGAATACAAACTCGGCCTATTCTCAATTTCGGAGGAACCGAAACCGGAATAAAAAAAATAATGTCGGATTTTGATCGTTTAAAGCCGAATAATTTAAAAGAAATAAGATCATACGAGCGGGCAATAATCCGCTCATCGGCGACATCGGCGCAAAAAAAACAGGCGTTACAGGTAATATATAATTATAAAAAAAGTCTAAAATTAGGCAAAGGTATAGGGCTATGAAAAGTGGAAATATGGTAATAGCTATACCGGTCGAGTTGATAGAATATAAAAACGCTGTTAATATCGGACTTTTTTATCTTGTTTTAGGCTATCGCCCTAAAAAAGTATATGACAACGGAGATGATGAAAAATCTGTCCGGATAAAAATAAGTCCTAAAGCTCAAGAGTATTATAATATCATAGAGCTTTATCCAGAGTTTAACGGAGTTAAAAAAAAAATAATAACTACGGCTTTGGCATTCGTAGCCGAAAAGCCAGAACTAAAAAATGTAAAATTATAAAAAATTAATGAATGGAGGTATTAATGAAAAACAGATTAAGAAACTTTTTAATATATTATTTTTTTATTTCGCCGGTTTTGGCGTTTGCAACGGACGATCCGTTTGCGCCGACAACTGAAAAAATAACGAGTTTAACCGACTATCTGACAAGTAGTAATCTTATGATAGGAATAGGAACGCTTGTTATTATTGTATGTGGAATGGGGCTTGCCCTCAATTTTGGGAACAAAATGTGGCTATGGCGTATTATAGGATTTTTTCTTCTTGTAGTATCTGCCGGAGGCATATCGAAATTTTTTTTAGGGTAATAAAAAAATGAAAAGAGAAAACATAAATTATCCGTTTTTATGGCGTCCTATTGCAATAAAAGGGGTTCCGCGAGACTTTGTTTTATTTTTAATATTATTGTTTGGGCTCTCTAACGCTATTTTTGCTCTTTTGGGTTTTGGTAATATTTTTTGGGGACTTGGCGTTGTAATAATCGGTTTTATTTTTGGATATTTTCGCGCAAAATCCGACCCGGAATTTTTTCTTGTATATTTGAATAAAATCTTTCGAATAGGCAAGACAAAAGGCAAAAGCAAAGGCAATATATATTATGCGTAATAAATATACTACAATATCCGAAAAGTGCAGTCTTGTAGGCATGGAGCCTAACGGGCTCACAATAACCCGCGGGGGTAATTTAGCTTATGTAATAGAGTTACAAGGCAAAGATTATTCCGGCATGGATTATGAGACAATATCGGCTTTTTATAAAGTAAGGGAAATGTTTTTTAAAAAGCTTGCTCCGGGTATAACTGTTTCAAGCCATACGCATAGATTTTTAGCGTCTCAGAAAGGCAATATCGAAAAATACGATATACCGATAGCAAAAGAAATATCAGAGCAATGGCAAAAAAATTTTACGAATAACTATAGAACAAAACATATATTAGTATTTTCGACTGCTCCTAATATGTTTGATTCGTTGTTGTCTGTTTTTCAGACAAACAAAAAAAAAGCTTTGACGGTTAACTTGCGAGAAAAATTAAAAGATATAAAAAATAATGCGCTTGTTCGTTTTCGGTCTTATAATCCTGTTGTGCTAACAGGCGATAGCCTCGCTTCATATTGGGCGTCTCTTGTTAACGGACGTTTTGTTTATCAAAAATCTCCGAAAAACGGATTGTTTGATGATATGCTATACGGCGCTAATATATTATTCCCGCGAAACAAAAAATATCAAATTTACGAAAATGCAGATAAAAACAGATATTCCGGCTGGCTTATTATAAAAGCTCCGGCGGTAAAAAGCGGGCCTGATTTGCTTTCAAACCTTTTGCAAGCGCAATATGATTTTAGCATATATCAGACTTTCGTCGCGTTTGATAAAGACAAAGCAATGTTTTTTATTAACGATAAATTTAAGAATACAGGACATATAACCGCTAACAACATAATACAAATCGAATTAGACGAAGTGGCAATAAGAGTTCAAGCAGATGAAATTTCTCTTATATTGCATGGATTAGGATTTGAAATTTTCGGCGACAGTCCGGAAAGTTTAGAAACCGCAATCAACGAAATAAAAAATCATATAGAATATTATGGCTATAGAGTAGGAAGGGAAAGCATAAATTGCGAAGGTCTGTTTTGGTCTCGCATTCCTGAACTGGAAGACAATAACATTCGAACGCGAAATATAACGTCTGAAAACGCGGCAGACTATATTTCAATGGATTCAGTGGGCGAAGGCTTACGAAATTGTTCTTGGGGCGGGAACATAACAGAATTTAAAACAGCTACCGGCGGGGTATATTCCTTTACGTTCCATGCTACTCCGGAAAAAACCGCATTGGGCAACACGATCATAATAGGCGGCTCCAATTCCGGCAAAACAACCCTTGCAAGTTTTTTAATTAGTCAATGCTTTCAATATAAAGACTTTCAAACATTTCTTTTTGATCGCTATCATGGTCTAGAAATCTTCACACGTTTTCACGACGGCGGTTATATAGATTTTATTGATGATGTAGAGCTAAATCCGTTTCAATTAGAAGACAGCGGAATTGTCCGGACATTTTTATCGCAATTTTTGCAAATGTTAATGCCGAATTTTACAGATACAAAATCAATCTCTATAATCGACGACGCAATTCGTCAGATTATGACATTGCCAAAAACAGATAGAAACTTTCAAGAAATTTCAAGCGCTTTTGGTTTGTCAGGCGAGGGAACCATCAGAAATGCTCTCAACAAATGGCTTGCGGGCGGCTCAAACGGTCAATATTTTACGTCAAAAAAAGACGCTTTGCAATTTAACAAATTAACGACATTCGACATGACTAAACTCATTGATACGCCGGACGTTCTCGGCGCGATGGTTTTTTATATCTTTCATCGTATTTTTGAAATTTCTCGTAAAGACGGCGGCTACATAGTATTTATAGACGAACTTGCAAATTATTTAAACTCTGCCGTATTTGTTCCTAAAATTGAAATGCTCTTGCAAGAAATTCGCAAGACAAACGGCGTATTTGTCGGAGCCGTTCAAGACGCCGGGACATTTTTAAATCATGACATTAGCTCAAAGATACTTAACAACACTGCAAGCTATATAATATTTTCGGAGCCAAAGGCTCAAGAAAAACATTATATAGACGGTTTAGGGCTTAATACAAGGGAGTTTGACTGGATTAAGCAGGATAACCCTCGTCAAATGCTTTTAAAGCGCAAAAGCGGCGAATCGGTTATATTAGACGTTAATTTGTCTCCTCTTAATAACCATTTAAAAATATTTTCTTCTTCGGTTCAGGACGTTAACAAAATGAATAAATACCGCAAAGCGAGTGAAAATTGGAAAAATGAATATTTGCAAAATTAAAATATTTTTAAATATTATAATATTATTAATATTATTTAATTTATCTAATTCAAGTTTTGCGCTCGTAGTCTCTGATCCGACAAGCTATAGTTATTATGTCAATCAGATTAAAAAAATGACAGAACAGCTAAAAATCGCAACGGAACAAGCGCAAGACGTTAAAAAAATCTACGATACAAATAATGAAACGCTTAATCAGCTAAAAGGCGTATATCAGGCAGGTAAGACGGCTATAAACGAATTTTCGGAGCAAATAGAAATTGCAAAGCAAATCGGCTCTGCGGTAGATAAATATAGAAAAAAAGCGCAAGATGGGGACGTTGATTTTGTTGACGCAAAAGAGATAATGCGAGACATATTTAAAGACGCAAGAAAAAACCCCGAAAGCGTTTTTGAAGATGCGGAACGGCGTTATCAAGTTGAACAAACAGCGATAGAAGACGTAATATTAGACGCAGATAGCATATTAAACGCTATGCCTACGAGGTTTGACATAGTGCAAGACTTGCTTTTAAAGTCAAGTCAAACTGAAAACGTAAAAGAAGCGATGGACTTACAAAATAGAATATCTGTTGAAATTTTACAAGTCTTGTTGGAAATGTTAAGCTTTAGCGCAAAAGTCAATCAAGCGGAAAATATATTGCGCTATCAGGGCGCAGACGAAGCGACAACCGCAGAACGAATTAAAAAGCAAGAAGAAATAAATAAAAGGACAGCTGAAGATTCGACAAGATGGATGATAGAAGACATAGAGCGTATGAAAAAACAAAAGATGTCGCCAGCAGTTCGCAAATTTCTTGAACAATAAAAAAGGAGTAAGCAATGAAAAAATTAACGATTTTTTTAGTAATAATATTTTGTCTTTTTTTATCTGCTTTTGCAATTGCAGACGAAAAAGAGATTAAAAAAAAATTAGAAGATGTAAAAAAAGTAAGTCAAATAAAAAAACATGAAGAAAATATACAGCAAAAAATAGATACCGCAAATGCTGAAATTACAGAAATATTATCGTTTGAAAAAATATCAGACAAGAACTTTGAAACAGTAGAGCAAAAAAAAGAAAAAATACAAAAATATAAACGTCAACTTTTTATGCTAAAATCAGAAAGAGCGCGATTAGAGAACGAGTATCGCGATCCGACTGCGTGGATGGATAAAGACATAGAGCGTATGAAAAAACAAAAGATGTCGCCAGCAGTTCGCAAATTTCTTGAACAATAAAAAATGAAAAAATATAGATATATAATATTAATAGTTCTTTCTTCATTGTTTTTATCAAGCTGTAAAATGTTAAAAGATATAGACATATCTGGCAAAATATATGAAGAAATTTTTGTTAAACTTAATACATTTTTACATGTTCTTTATCCCAACTTGTCAGGCGGATTCGGCAATCTTGTGCGGGCTGTATCGATATTAATAATTTGTTGCGTAGCGATCGGATGGGCATATGGCAATGTTAGCAAAACAAAAGAAGTTGGAATTAGCATAATATTAGTATCAATATTTTTTCCATTTTTGTATGACGGTAATCAATATTTCAATTGGGTTGTAAATCCGGTTTTAGCGCAAATTACAAGTTTATGCGATTTTTTTGTGCAAGAAATATCTAGTAAAGATACGCTTGGTACAAGCCTTAAGGGCTATAAAGCTCTTTTTTTAAAATTAGATTCAATGTTTTATACAATAACGCATACGCTGCAAAATATACAGCTTGACGGCGGTATATGGAATAAATTTTTATTCAAGGTGGCGGCTGAAATTGGCTCTATGCTTTTAATTGCGATATACGCAGTTTTATATATCGCATTTCTCGCAATATTTATAATTGCAACCTTCGCCCTTCATATCTATTTTTTAATAGGCGGAATAATGATTTTTTTCGTATCATTCAAGCGAACAAGGCATTTATGTTGGGCTTGGTGTAAGGCAGTGGCAAATCAAGGTTTGGTAATGATATTCGCAAGTATAGTTATGTCTTTATGTATATTTGCAATCGAAGCAAGCCTTGATACGTTTGCTAAAAATGCCGCTAGCGCGGGGATATTTTTCACTATTGATTTTTTAGTTTTGGTTTTATGGTGTGTTGCTTGTTTTATAATGTTGCTCAAGGTTCCCGACCTATCGGCAACGATTTCGGGCGGTATGGCAGGGTCAACGTCTGATATTGTTCGGACAGTGAGCACTTTGGGCGGCGCAGCAGTAGGCGGGGCGAGCTATGCGGGCGGAAAACTTGTCAAAGGAGCGAAGGCAGGAGGAAAAGCTGCAGGCCGGATGGGAGCTAAAGCATACTCAAGTCTGATGGGATTAAAAAATAAATAAAAAATAGGAGGAGATAGCATGAGTCTTACGAAACAAGAAAAAAGTAATATATTAGAACAAGAAAAATTAAAAAGAAGTATTCAAGGTAAAAGTTCGGTTTTGGCAATGATACTTTCCTTTTTCCTTCCGGGCTTAGGCGATCTATATTGCGGTAGTTACGTCAAAGGACTTATCTTTATCGTATTAGACGTAATTTGTTTTATTTTAATCTTTTTTGGAATTGGTCTTATTGTTGCTCCGGTTTTAGTTATCTGCGGTGTAATATCTGCGCATTTATCAGCGAAAAAATCCGGCGATAGAAATATAAAAAAAATGGAAAAAAATATAAACAAATGAAAAAAATAATATTATTAATAATATGTTTAATTTTTTTAGCCGGTTCCGGTTGCGTTTCTCTTAAACAAAGTAAAACGGGGTTAAAAAAATCTCCTTGCGCTTTAGTTTCTAATTTTAGGATTTAAAGAAATGAGCGATAATATAAGCTTGCCCTGGGCGCAAGCAATAAAAAACAATTGGATATTAATGATAATAGCAATCTCGGAGGCGGTTTGTATTTTGTTATTATCAATAGCTATAATCGTTATAACGCCTTTGAAAACTATAGAACCCATTTATGTTGAGTTTAGCTCTTCCGGTAATAATTTTGTAAAAATCGCAAAAGCAAATGAAAACATACAAAATAATGATCTGCTCTTAAGTTATTTTTTAAGACGCTATGTAATTGATCGCGAGACAGTAGATAAAACTACTGAACCGATTCGCTATCAGCGTATCGGAGCATCTTCTACAAAAGACCTTTACGCTCAATTTCAAGCCATTTACGGCAACAAAGAAACTTCTTTATATTATAAAAAAGGCTTTAAACGCGCTGTTGCAATTATAAGAGATAATAAACTCGCTAAAGGTATTCATCAAATAGAAATTGAAACAACCGACACGGATCAGTTTAACAATATAAAAAAAGCAGACTGGATAATAACAATAAAATACAAATTTGTAGAACAAAAAAACATAGCATTTGATGATCGTCTTTTGAACCCTGCAGGGTTGTTAATAAAAGAATACACAATCACCGCCCGCAAAAAAAGTAGTCAAAAAAATTAAGGGCGCTTTTGTGGGGGATTCGGAATTTATTTTAAATGGGGGCTACCGCCCCCAAACCCCCGCAGATTTATCGCTTTTCGGGGGATAATCAACATTAATAACATTAATTAATATAAAAAATATGAAAAAATTAATAAATATAATAATATTTTTCGCGTTTTTTTTCGGAACCGCGAATGCTGCGGACATTACAGACGAAATAAGCAACGAAATAAATACAGATAGCAATTCAACCCGCTTGCAAATGCCTATCAATTTAAAAAACACACAGAAAGCTTTTAAAAAATCCGATCAGAATGCAAATACAAAAAATTATACTTACGCAAAAGATAAGACATATAAAATAAGATTGCGCGAGTATATGACGACTACGGTTGTTTTGCCTGAACCGGAAACAATTTTTTCCTATGCGCTTGGAGACTCTAATAATTTTTCTTTTTCGTTAATAGAGAACCGGCAAAAAAATATATTTACGGTTTCGCCTGTTTATCCGGGCGCCGACACTAACTTATTAATTTTTGGCAAGTCCGGCAATATTTATTCTTTTTATCTTTTTGCCGACAGCGTAAAATCAAAGCTTGTTCCCGATCTTGTCGTATATATTAAAGATCCTATTCTTAAAATAAAAAAAGAAAACGCCGGACAAAAAAAAGAAAAAAAGCAAGAGCAAGCGAAAACTAATAATGATTATCTTAAAGAAATTCCTACGCCGGATAAAAGAAATTACGATTATTACATAAAAGGCGGGGACGTTGCGCTTGCTCCTGTAAAAATATTTGACGATGGATATTTTACTTTTTTTAAATTCGGCAAGAATCTTAATAAAACAAAACTGCCGGTCATTTATCAAGTTATAGACGGCTATGATACGCCTGTTAATTCTCGCGTAAGAGCGGGCTATATAATAGCAGAATCAATAAATAAAAAATGGACGCTACGGCGGGGCGAGGCTCATCTTTGCGTCTGGAATACTGATCAAAAAACTAACAGGGAAAAAGTTGCCAAATGGTTAAAAATAATGAAATCAGAACAGATAAAAAATTAAAGATAGATAAGCCTCGTAATTCTTTTTTTAGATCTGAATTATTTTATTGGATAATAGGCGCTATAGCGATTATAGTTGCTATTTTTCTTTTTATTTATCTTGTAAACAATAAAAAAGAATTAAAAGAAAAAACAGTTGAAATAATAACCGGTAAAAATGACATGAGTTTTTTCAATCCCTTTCCGGCTCGAAGGGCGCCGGCCCCGCCCGTAAAAACAGAACCGGCGCCGGTTACGGAACCGGTAAATAAAATTAATCCGGCAAATCCGGCAAGATATTTTGTTTTACAAGAACCGCAAATAAAACCGGTAAAAATTGATCCGGCGGCGGCGATTAACAACGCAAGATACGGCGCCGCTCAAGTAAAAGTTTCAACTGCTGTTTTTATTAATGAATCAAATAATCAAAAAAACGAAACGAAAATAAAAAAAGAAACATGGGCAAACGAGGCCCGCGATCATGCAAGCTATCCGTTAAATATGTCCCGTATCTTGACTGTTAATCGTTTTATAAAAGCAAATTTGATTAACGAAATTAACTCGGAGCTACCCGGGAAAGTTATAGCGCAAATTGAAGAGAACGTTTACGGAGCGCATGGCCGAAAAATATTGTTTCCGGCCGGAACTCAAGCGATCGGTCGTTATAATCCGATCTCAAAAGTAGGAAGCGAACGCATGGCTATATTATGGCAGCGCTTTATTACGCCTGATGGCATTAATATACATACAGGCGATGCGGAAATGGTCGATCAAATGGGCAGATCGGGCATCTCCGGCGAGGTTGATAATAGATACTGGGATAGATACGGATTAGCTCTTTTTACGTCTGTAATCGGCTCCATGAGCGCTTACGCTATGCCTGTTAAAACAAACGCCCAAGCGGTTGTTATTGAAAATTTCGGACGGGAACAACAAAGCTTTGCAAAAAAAATATTAGATGAACACATGGAAATCCGGCCTAAAATTATAATTCCTGCCGGTTCTCGTATTTTGATAACGGCAAGTCGAGACATTTGGTTCCCTGAAGCGCAAGCGGGGCAAATATACGCGGAAGCTACGCCGGAACTTGCCGAGCTAAAAAATAAAAATATTGTTAAAATTATAAACGTAGTTGACGGCGATACTGTCGATTTTATTGATGACAATAAAAAATATAGAGTTCGCATCGTCGGCATTGATACACCTGAAAGGGGACAATGTTTTTATTCTGAAGCAACCGAACGGATGAAACAACTCGTATTAAATAAAAATGTAAATCTTGTAAAATCAAATATTGGAAAAAATAAAGGCTACTACGGCAGACTATTAAGATATGTTTATATAAATAATCAAGATATAGGCGCAAGTATGGTTCAAGACGGTTACGCTATCTCTCTTAAAAAATATAATCATGATAAATTGCAACAATATAACGAATTAGAAAAGCAAGCGATAAAAAAAACTCAAGGCATTTGGCGAATATGTAAAAATCAATAGGAGACAAAAAAATGAAATCCCCCCACAAAATAATAATATTTTTAATATTATTAATATTTATTAATATTTTTAATTTAAACGCTGCTGAACCGGTAAAAAAAATATTAAAAATTCAAACAATATTACCTTTCGAAATAGAAAAAACAGCTTCGGCAGAATCAAAATTTGTCGGACTTACTGACGAAGCTATAAATTTAAATTTAAATAAAATAATTTTAACCGGCAAAATTAGTTACGAAAAAATTAACGACAAAAAAACAAGAACAAAAATTAATTGGAACGGAATATCATTAAGACAAGGGACTCAAGACAAGACCCGTTCCCTTACTTTGCCTCTTTTTTCTCAATTTTCAACGTCTGATAAAAGGGTAGAACCTATAGAATTATCCGCGTCTGGCGACTTTGAATCTCTTTTGCGGGACGTTGCTGAATTATTAAAACAAGATGAGACTCCGAAACATCTTGTAGAAAAAACAACGGAACAGGTACAGGATAATACAAGCAATAACGATCTTTCGCCTGATTATTCCGGAAGCGGTGGTTCTTCATCCGCTTCCGGCGGCGATACGGATAGCGATTTTTCCGCAAATTTAATTTCGACCTCTTGGGAACCTTGCGACCCGTTAATTGATTTTGAAAAAAGACTTGTATATTTACAAGCAAAAAAAATTGAAACTGGCTCAAGCGGAACAAGAGAAGAAGGATTTTGTGAGGATTACGGCGGAACAATACCAATAGAGGCAACTTTTGAAGGTTGCGGATTTCGGCATGATTTTTCGTCTGACGTTTCTATTAAGAAAGAAAAATTATTTTATAGAGACGTAGAGAACATAATATACTTAACGGAATGTCAAGACTCTAAATTGAAGTACCCGCAATACGAAACAAAAGCGGGCTGTAGCCCTTCAATCAATTCCGCTCAAGGTATTGTTATTCCGCAAAGTAGAATCGCATACAAAATCGGCAACATGGAATATTACGCTTCAGATTGCCGGGCTTCGGAAACTGATCAATATGAAATAAGAGAAAATTTTTGCGATGACAAATTTGAGCATGACTTTATCAACAACGTTTCATACTATAAAACATATGATTATTACGTTGACGGCTTCGGCAAAGTTAATAAAATCAACGAATGCTCGCGCAGTTCCTCCGCTTCTTTTTCTCATATTTTTGAAACCGCAGAGTGCGGCGTAACAAATAACGATGAATTAATGCAAACTCAATTTCGCAGTCTTCGGCAAATCGAAACTCCGGACGGCGTTATTAATATTTCAGAATGTCAAGATCAGAGTTCGCCGGTTGCCTATGTCCCATTTGATACTACAGAAAAAACAAAAGAATATACCACGCCCGGAAAATATAGTTTTACAGTTCCGGCAGGGATTAATAAAATATATCTAATTGTAAAAGGCGCCGACGGCGGGGGAGTAGCTGATCAAGAAAAATGTAGAAGCATTCCAGGAACCGGCGGCGATCAAGGACCGCCTAAACAAGAATGTTCTATTATTTCGGGCTCTACGGGCAAAGCGGGCGAGCAAAAAAACGAAACTTTAACCGTAACCGGCAATCAAGTAATTTCGCTTAAAATCGCCGAAAAAGGCAAATTCGATTCTGACGAATCCGGCGGCGATTCGCAATTTGGCGATCTAATCGCAAAAGGCGGTGGCCCCGGCGGTTCAGGCGGATCGGGCCGAAACGGATCGGTTATAATACGTTATTATGAAACAAAATATAAACGCGGAGACGGTTCGATCTATGATCCGCATAGCGAATAAAATTATACCGTTTATTTTTTCATGTCCGGCGTTTCATCAGATTCGCCGGCGAATTTTTATTTTTGTAATATCTTATTTTTATTAAAATTATTTTTTTAAATAAAAATATACTAATTATTTCATATGGTATAATTTTATGAGTGCATTATTAAAAAGACATATTGAACCTTTTGAAAAATATTTCTCCCGGAAGGGTATTATAGAAATATCTATAAACAAACCGGGCGAGGTATGGCTTGAAACTGCGCAAGGTTGGGAAAAGAAAAAAGACCCCTCAATGTCTTTGCAGAATCTTAACGACTTCGCGCAGGTTCTCGCCACATATCAAGGACAAAAATTCTCCGAGAATATCCCGCTTTTGTCAACTTCAATTCCGGGTTGGGGTTACAGGATACAAGTTGTAAGCGGGGCATTAAGCGAATCCGGTATTGCAATATCAATAAGAATAGCGCAAGCAAGAAAATTTGAATTAATCGATTACATGTCTAAAACGGAAGCAACAAAATTAAAAAAAGCCGTAGAAGCCAATAAAACGATATTAGTCGCGGGCGGAACTGGAAGCGGTAAAACGACTTTTCTTAATTCTCTTATTTGTTATATATTAAAAGAAACTCGATTGCTTGTCATAGAAGACACAAAAGAGTTAATCACTGACAATCATGATAACGTAGTTCGTTTGATAAAATCAAAAACGGGCACAGACATAGCGAAAATAAGCTATAAAGACATTATTAATAGTTGCGTCCGTCTTCGTCCTGATCGGCTACTACTCGGCGAGTTAGACATTGAAAACACAGTCCCGTTTTTACGTTTGCTCAATACAGGGCATGGCGGTTCCATGTCAACGATTCACGCGGACGGGGCCAAACAAGCAATAGAAGCGATCATATTAAATGCGCGTTTAAACGGACTCGGCGATATAGAAGCGATAAGACAATACGCCTTACAAGCGATCGATATTATCGTATTTATAGAACGCTTGCCGGGGCGTAAATTTAAAGCAAAGTCCGAAAAGATAAAATAAAATGGACAATGAAATAAATATAAAATCGTTGGCTTGGGATATAATATCAGTCATCTCCGGATATATAATATTTTGCGGAATTACTGTAATAAAAAGCGTCTCTTCGTTTCATATAGCAGCGCCGTTTTTTTACGCAAAATATACCTCTTTCCCATATCCTAATTGGTTTATATATATATCGATAGGCTTTTGTTTTTATCTTTTAATTTTTTTGCTTTTTAACCCTTTCCGGCGGTCATCGGAAATTTACGGCGGCGCCCATTGGGCCCAATCGCGAGAAATTAAAAAATTTGGATTATACGAGAAACAAGGCGTTATACTCGGCGAAAAGTTCGGCAAATATATAAGAACTGATGCGCCTCTTTCAACGCTTGTATATGCGCCTCCGGGAACTGGCAAAACAGCGGGTATAATAATACCGTCTTTGCTTTCTTGCGATAATTCCGTGATTGCTCATGATCCGAAATCGGAATTATTTGAAAAGACGTCAAAATATCGCGCCGGATTCTCTCGAATAATAAAATTTTCTCCGGGCGATTCCGATTCGGCAAAATGGAACCCGCTTTCAAAAAAAGAATTGCCGGAAGAGTGGCCGGATATAGAAAAAATAGTTTCTCAAATAGCCCACTCTTTCTTTACATCAGAAAAAAATAAAGAAGATAGCATGTGGGTCAGAGAAGCTCGGAGTATGTTTATTTTTTGGGCGTTATTTTTAATAGCAACCAACGGAGAAACATCTTTTCCGGAAATTTTTAAAAAATCTCTTACGCTTGATGAAGCGCCTGATCTGCAAAGCGTCATTGCTCTTGAGATAGAAGAAAAAAAAGAAATCCTACCGGACAGGGTAACTCTCGAAGGCAACGCATTAATTGCAAAAGCAGAGCGAGAATTTTCCGGCGTTCTTGGAACCTATAAATCTTATATGAACATTTTCTCAGATTCTCGCGTTGCAAAAAATTTGTCCAGAAGCGATTTTTCTTTAAAGGATTTAAGAAAAGAAAAAACGTCAATATATTTAACTGTAAAAAATGCAGATCAAACAAGACTAAAACCAATTTTAACATTATTTTTTGAGGCGGCGACTCTCGCCGCGCTCGATCATGAACCCAAACCGGATGAAGAAAGTATTACGCTTTTTATTGATGAATTTGTCCGACTCGGGCGGATGAAAGAAGTTCTTGAAATGTCTGCGATTGGGCGTTCATATCGCATTAACGCCGTCTTTGTTTGTCAATCTATCTCGCAATTAATAGATATATACAGCAAAGAAGGCGCCGACAAGCTAAAAAATACTTGCGCTTATCATTGCATTTTTACGCAAAACGAAGCGCAAATTGCTCGCGATATTTCCGAAAGTATCGGCAAAAAAACTCGAAAACGTAAAAGTAAATCGAAACAGGCTACAAAGTTTTTTGGTAGCGTTCAGGAAGGACAAGAAGGAATTCCGCTTATTTTACCTCAAGAAATCATGAGTTTGCCTAAAGACAAAGTGCTGATACTCGTACAAAATAATTTTCAAACGCCGATTCTCGCAAAACCGGCGTTATGGTTTCAAGATAAGACTTTGAGTAAATTTATAATATAAACGAGGAGTTATTATGATAAGTTTTAAAGCGCGAATAAAAGGCTTTTTAGGCGAAAAACTACTTGGAGTCTTATCCTTTTTATTTCTAAAGAATAACGAAGTTATTGTTAAAAATGATATAGTTATTCCTGCTTATGATAAAATCACAAAAGCTTATACTGGAACTACTCAGATTGATCAAATAGTAATCTCAAAATACGGAATATTTGTTATTGAAATAAAAACATATAAAGGCTGGATTTTTGGTAGCAAAAAAGCTTCAAAATGGACGCAGGTTTTATATAAAATAAAAAATTCTTTTCAAAACCCGTTGCATCAAAATTACAAACATATTAAATCGCTTAAAAACATTACAGGAATTTCAGAAAGTAAATTTATATCTGTAATAGTTTTTTGGGGCGCTGTTTTTAAAACTCAAATGCCCGAAAATGTTTTACAAGGTATGGATTATATAAATTATATCAAATCATTTAAAAAGGTGATTTTAACCGAAGAGGAAATAAAACATATTATAAAAATAATTTATGATAATTCTCTACCTAACTCGGCACATCGCAAATATATTAAAAATTATCATAAAAAAGTTTAAATAAAGTCATCCGTAATTTTAGCATATTTATAAAAAGTGCTTTTTCCTATATTTAGTTTTTCGCAAATCTGTTTAACCGATAAATCTTTATTACATGCCAACGTAGCAATCATATTTTTAGTCTGTTTCGACAACGAAGGGCGTCCGCCCTTGCGTCCTCTTGAGCGGGCAGATTTTAACCCTGCTTTAACACGTTCCCGGATCAATTCTCTTTCAAACTCTGCTAATGCTCCGAACACATGAAAAATCAAACGTCCGCCTGCCGTAGTAGTATCTATTTTTTCGGTTAATGATTGAAATCCGGTTTGTTTTTGTTCAAGCATTTGGATAGTTTTAATCAGATGAGACATAGAGCGTCCCATCCGGTCAAGCTTCCATACAATCAAAATATCATCTGACCGGCAAAATTCAAGCGCTTGTTTTAGTCCCGGACGTTCGGTTTTGGCGCCGCTTGCTACATCCGTAAAAATCTTTTCGCATCCGGCGGATTTTAAAGCGTCTATTTGAGGATTAAGGGTCTGATCGTCTGTCGACACTCGAGCGTATCCTATAAGCATAGTCTATAAACCTTTTTTGTTTTAAAATTTATGGAGTTTAATTTATGGATAAGTTTATAGACTGTTTTTTTAAAAAATACCATCTTTTTTGACTGGTAAAAATACAGTCCGAAAAACAAGTGTTTTATGGATATTGGGGCAAACTTTATTGGCTCGGAGGAATTTTAAAAAATATACCGGATAAAAAGTCTCCGGCGAATTTGCTTAAAAATAAAAAAATAGGAATATAAGAGTATTAGAGAGGAAACACTCGGAAAGAATAAACGGATGAAGCGTAGAACCAGAAAAAAAAGCCGGTATAATTTTTAAAATTCTTCCGGCTTTTTTTGTTCTTTTAGCTCGTATGGCATGCCAGACAACAATAAGAACAGCCATTTGATTGAGGATAATGTTTTTTTGCTTCTGCAACAGCGTCAGAACAACTATAAAATACGCCTAAATATGTTTTGCTTTCAATTAGCGGTAAATATTTGCAATCTTCGGTATGCACTTCATGATCGCCGTTAGCTTGGTCATTATCATTAACATAATATTTTTTTCCCATAATTAAATCCTTCCATATAAATAATAATTAAAAAGATGTTACAATACCATATATTGTATTTTAAATATATTAATACACAATATATAGTCGTCAAGACAACCTTATTATTTTTATTTCCCCAACCCTACCCCAAGCTTTTTATCAAAAACTTTCTGATAACTCGCTACATATTTTAAAGCGTTCATCTTATCCGTTTTCGGAGCTGCCGAGACAATTATTTCTTTTTTAAAATTTTTAATATCTTGCAAATGGTTATTTTGCCTTCGCTCCAATTCTTTCTTGAATAATAACTTTTGAGAAGGGCTTATATTTTGTTTCAATTTTTCGTTAATTTCTTTATGAAATCTTTGAAATCTTGTAACTGATCGCTTAATATCTTCCTGAACCGTTTTAACGTCCTTTAGCTTAATTTTCCCTTGCATAAGCTTTTTATGCAATTCAAGAGAATTAAGCGCTTTGTTTTTTTCTTTAAAAGACGGAACATCTTTAATTATATCTTCTGCGGTTTCAATACTTTTATAAATATTTTCTCTCATTTTTTTTAGAACCGCATAAGAATTTTTTTTAGCCACCGGACTTTTAGCCGTTTTAAAATTTTTTAAATATTTTAAAAACCTTCTTGCGTCCTGTTCCGCTAAATTAATTTTTGAATTAATTTTTTTTTCAAAATCAGCAGTAGAACCGAGACGCATAATTTTTGCATCTTTTTTAAAATCTTTAAATTTACTTTCAAACCAGTTACGATTTTCAATTACTATAGCTTGATCTTTAGATACTTTCGCAACAAAGCCCGGGCGGTCTTGCTTGAGCGTTGCGGAATGATAAAGATCAAGCTTGTTAAGATTTTCCGTAAATCTTTGCCTTATTCCGAAAAGCTCCGGCTTATTAATCTTTAACTTTTTTTGCTCTGGATTGGAACTCTTCATATTTACTATAACATGCGCGTGCGGGTGTTTTGTATCTTCATGTAAAACTACTGCATACTTATAGCCTTTTTTTCCGAAAACCTCCGCCGCCGTATTTTTTGCGGCGGTTAAGGTTTTTCTTGTATTTTTTTTTGTATTCTTAACAGCGCTTGAAAAAATCATATGAACCGCATGCCGCGGATTTCTTTTTGATTTTATTTTTTTCCGGTTAAAATCTTTTTTCCACTCCTTGTATATTTCTTCATCCGCCGTTTTAGCCTCATAAAAAACGCCGTCTTGAGTTTCAACCGCGGCTTGTTTTTTTTCTTCTTCTTTCGCGCGAGTTAAATAAGAAATAAGATTTTTAACCCGTGCGCCCTTCGCATACGAAACAATTTTAAAAACTGCTTGCGGTCTCGTTCCTGTATGAGCATCTTTTATATAGTTAGAATTCGCAAGCCTTTTAAAATATAAACCGGAAATTCCGGAGGATTTTCCGCGTTGCGGCTTTTGATGTTTTTCATCCGCAATGTCAAAATCCGTATTATTATAATTTAAACTCATTTTCTAATCTTTTTAACAACTCAATTATACGTTTAAATATTTCCTGCAACTCCGCTTGAGATTTTTTAATCTCAAGCGGAGTTGCAGGAAAATCAATATTAAGATAATAAGCAATCTGATTAAGATTGCTGCCTACCTTCGCCAAATCGAGCCGTAATTTTTTTAATTCCTCCGGCGTTTTCGGATCAAGTCCGGCGTTTTTATTTTTTTGCTTACGCAAAAAATCTCTTAACGCCGTCCGGACCAGAACCGAAAAGTTAACGCCGGATTCTTTTAAAAAAATATTTACCGGCTCATATAATTCCTTTAGCCGAATGCTCGGATTATCAGAAATACCGCTCATTTTTTTCTCAACCTTTCGTAAAAAATGCAGTCTTAAATCCTCGCTTGCGAGGCTGGCGCAAAGCGCCAGTTTCCGCCGTTTTCAACGGCGGCAGGACAAAAAGCTTTAGCTTTTTGCCTATTTGGGCTACAACGTAGCACAAATAGGGTATCCTGCCAATAAGAAATGAGCATTATTTCTTATACAAAATTACGCTTTTCAAAAAAGGCTTGTAATTCCGCTATTTTTGATTGTAATTCGGCTTATTTGATTTGTAATTTGAGGCAAGTCGGTTGTAATTTGTAAGGTTAAAAAACGATTAAATGTAATTTGTAAAAAAAACAAATAGTTAAAAAATTCAAAAGTTGTTAAATGTGGGGGGATTCGGAATTTATTTTAAATGGGGGCTTTCCGCCCCCAAACCCCCGCAGGTTTATCGCTTTTCGGGGGATAAATGAGAGAAACGCCGGAGGCTCTAAAAAACGATCTGTAATTATGTTTTTGGACCGGACTTAATGGAGCCTCTCGGCGTCTTTTTATTAAATTTAATATATATCGCTTCTTTGGTCATTCTTATTATATCGAATTGAGCGGCTATACTGGAAGATAGAACTCTATGACGAATTGCCGGCATTGTTACCCCTTCCAACTCGGCAAAATCTTGAATACTAATATAAACATCTCTTGTTTTCGATAATTCAAGAAGTTCCGCTTCAAACTTTTTTGTTTGTATTACTATCTTTATGTTTTTCATTAACTTTTTCTCGAAAAAGTATAGGGTTCATTAATTGTTAATTTTATTTCAAATTTCATTTCAAATTCTCCTTTTTTATTATTTTGCAAAAATTATATTATAAACGGAACTATCAGTAATTTCAAAATTATACTCTTGCTCATACTTTTGTATGTCTTCTTTGCAAATTTCAACTGTGCGCTTAATACGACTATAGCAAGAATGTTGAGCATTAAGCTCCGACCTGCTTTTTTCTTCTATTATTTGCTCATTTGCCGGATTGTAATAAATAATTCCGGATTTAAACCTGTAATCGCTTTCATTAAGACAAAAACGAGTTTGATTATCATAACAAGCAAATTCTTTATATTCTGTTTTATCGTATGTTTTGGTAGTTTCTACAAGATAATCGTCTCTATGAGTATTTGTGTTATATGCAGTATATAACTTATAGCCGCTTGCCAAAGCGGCTTTTTTATTAATTGCAAAAAAATCAATTTTTTTGTTTAAAATACTTACAAAGCTTTCGACTATTACGGTTTCTACGTCGTCTTCGTCATAACCCTCTTCTAAATCTTCAAATCGTGAAGCTAATTTTTTTAGCTCCGTAAATTTTGCGCTTTTTTCTATGTTAGTATTTATATCTTTTAGAGATAAACCGTCCTCGCTTAAGGATTCTATAAAAATTATATGCTCTTGTCCGGGCTCTTGAGTATTATCTATATCAAAATTATTTGCGGCTATTTTTTCTTGATCTTTTATTGCTTCTTCGACAATCTCTTTAAAATGCTTGTTTATATAATCTTTTATGGTTTCTTGATTGACTTTTTTTAACATTTTTTAGGCTCCTTTTATTCCGATAATATCAGTTGTTAAGGATTACTTAACAACTGATATTTGTTTAAGTCCGGCTACTTTTTAATAAGTTCGTTAAGCTTTATAATTTTTTTAGCAAGCGTCTCGGAATAAGGTAAACGTATCCCTATTGCTCCCGCTCCTCCGGTTTTAATGTTATTATGTCTCCAGTCATCACCGTCCATGCCATTATGATTAACTCGCCAAATAGCCGCTTTTTTTTCATCGATGAAGTAATACCCCCCGCATCCGTAAATATCGCTATTATCGCAATATATATTACCGATTTCCAATTTTATAAAATTTCCGCCGGTTTTTTCCGGCTTTTCGGCTTTTTCAAAGGAAGTTTCAATCTCTTTTTTTAAGCTTTCTTTTTCCGCCGCTATTTTTTTCGCTTCCTCTTTTGCTTGAGCCTTTTCCGCTTTTACTTGCTCTCCAAAATAACCTTCTTTTATTAACAATTCTTTTTCATATTCCTTAACCATCTTTCCGTTTTTAAAATATCTGTAGCTTTGCAGGTCTTCTTTGCTCAACCTTTGTCCTGCTAAATCCGTTTGCTCGTCTGCTGTTTCGTCGTAATTGCAAACTAATTTGCAATTATACCCTTTTAATTTTAAAAAAGCCTCTCTCTTTTCGCTTTCCGCTTTTTCCGCCTCTTTTTTTTCGGCGATAATACGATAATAAGCACGTTTGACAATATCAAAATCGGATTCTGATATTGTCAAACCTGCGCTTTTTTCGCCGTTCATTTCTTGATCCAATTTAATTTTTAATATTTTAATATTTTGTTCTTTAAGATATTCTAATTTGGCGTTTACAAAACAGTACCCAGTATGTTTTTTGCCGTTTAACTGAAAAGCAAGGGAAATAACCCCGCTTTCTGATCCTACTTCAAACTTAACTTCAAGGCCGCTTGCCGTTTTTTTTATTATTGTTTGTTTCATTGTTAAAATATCCTCTTTTGATTTATTTTTTAAGGTTTTTCCCTCTGTTTGATTTATATATAGCCTTTTAATCTTTTTATGTCAAGTAAAAACTTTTAGTTTTTTGTAAAAAGAATAAATAAAAAAAAGCCGGAAGTTTTTGGTAACCTCCGGCTTTTTTTTTACGGTTATCTTATACGAAATCGGTTTATTTTACGTTTCAATCCCCTAAAAATCGGGTCAAAAAATTATAAGATAACCGCCGCTTTAAATCCCAGAATTGGGAGCTAAACCTATTAATTATTTTATAAATAAATATTTAATAGTTTGTCAAGTAAAAGATAATAAAATTTCATAAAAATTTGTAACTTTTCTAAATATTGGTTAAAATTTCTTTCGCAACCGGCAAAGCAAATTTAAATGCTTCAAATATTAACTTACGTTTTTTTTCTTTATCTTGCTGTTGAGCATAAAAGCTTATATATCCTGCTTCTTTATTAATATTCAAGCCTGCTTTTGCTATAACAATAGCGCTTACGATTCCTGCTTCAACTTCTTTTTGTATATTATCAATCGAGCGAGCTTTTTTATTAAAATGTAACTTACAATGCGCATATTCATGACATAAAACAGCCAGACTTTGTTTTTTAAAACTCTTATCTATTGTTATTTCTTTTCCGTTCGTAAACCCTCCAGCGTCTCCCGTATCTTTAAATCTTAATTTATATCCTTGACGTATAACATACCGCATTAATTTTTTTGTTTTTTCAAAAGTTTCGGAAGGCGAGCCGAAAGCGTTTTTTTTATACAGATTTCTTTTTATAATTTTTTCTTCTATCTCTTGTATTTTTTCCCCTTTCGTATCAGTATAATCAAAAACAGTAATTAGCTTAAAGCCTAATAATAATTTTTTCTTTTCGTCCTGTTCCTCTTGCTCATTTTCCTCTTCATCCTCTTTTTTTATAGTTTTAAAAACCGGCGCAAAGATTTTAATTCCCGTATTTTTTTTAGGAAACCGCCCTTTTTTTCTCCATGTATGAAACCCTTCCGTATAAATTGCTTTTTCTTTTTGAGACAAAATAGATAAAATATTTAAAAAAGAATATTGCTTGCCAAAAGTTATAGTCTCGCCGATGTTTTTAAAAAAATCTTTCAATAATTTTTCATCTTCTATCTTACTGATAATATCGTCTAAAATATTATTAAAGTGTTCTTCGGTTTTCATAAGTTGCTCCTTTTTTTTGTTGTTAAATTTACATTCTAAAAAAGAATGTTAAATTAAGATTTAACAACTTAACCATAGAACAACCTCGAAGGGTTTGCGCTCAAGGGCGCTTAAAGCAAAGCTTTAAGCGTT
>JAFDMD010000118.1 GCA_019306185.1 Deltaproteobacteria bacterium | reverse complement strand
TTAATAATTCCAAATATAAGGAAAAAAGGGCTGTTCTGCGGGCAATATCCTCTTTTTCGATGCCGAAAATATAATTTTTTATTAAATTGTTTCTATGTTCGATAATTTCAATTGCAATATCCGATTTTGGCGGTTCTAATTCTAAAAGCTTCCGAAAGGCAAAATTTAAAAATATTCCGGAGCCGCAAGAAGGGTCGAGAATTGAGCCTTTTTTTTTAATGGCGTAATCTATAATTAATTGAGCAAGGTTTTGAGGAGTGTAAAAGATGCCCGCGTTAAGCTGTTTTTTTTCTAAAAAAACCTCATAAATTCGTCCTATAAATTCTATAGGCATAATATTAAATTGAAAATCAAACAGATTTAACTGCCCTGTTTTAAAATCTTTTTGAGAAATCATATCATAGATTGATTTTAAAACGCTATGAGTTAATCGGTTTTTATTAATAGGCTCTTTAAAAAGAATATTATTAAAAATTTCGTTTATTGATTTAAATAAAACGATAATGTTATCGGTTTCATCATTATTTAAAAAATTTTTATAACTGGTTTTGGAATCGTTAAAATAATGATTATAAAAATAGGAATTGATAATATGATTATCTTCTAAAAATTTTATAAATAAGGTTCTTTCTATAAGGGCTTGAACGGTTGTTTGAATATTTTTTATTTCGGTTCTTTTGTATTCTGTAGTTAATTGATCTCTTAAATTTTTTAAGGTCTTGATTAATTTTTTATCTATGCTTTTACTTTTTTTTATCTTATTTAAAAGCTCGGAATAATTAAGCCAAAACAAGCCGGATTTAAACTGCCCTTTGTCAATTTTTTCTATTTGCTTTGTATCCTGCTCGTCTCCTTTAAAACTGGCTATTTTTATCTCTTTTTCTTTCGGGTTTGTTTTAGCGTAAAAGAGTGTCGCAATAAAAGATTTTTTTCTTTTTTCTAATGTAAAATACAGGTCGTATTTATTTTCATTCCATATATATCTTTTTATTTGAAATAATTCTTCTTGCAACAGGGGCGTATTGATTAGATAAAAGGAGGTATAAGCATGTTGGGGGGAGTCATAAACAAATACTTTATCCTCTAATTTTTTACTAAGAGATTCGTTTTCGGAAAGGATTATTTTTTTCGGTTTTATATCCGAATCCTTTTTGCCAAAAGTAAAGTCTCTTTTTTTAAAAAATTCTTTTATATTAAACATATCAACACTTTATATATATTTTAATTTTATCCGAATAAATTTTAAAGGGTAAATACCATTTCATGTTGACGATATTTTTTCAATCTTTATTTTTTAAAGGCGTAATATTAACAATTTAACGCCGTTAAATTATCCCTCTTTCCCCGCAACATGTTCAACCGCCTCTACAATTGCTTCGTACCCGGTGCATCTGCATAAATTGCCTGCATGCTCTTTTCTTATTATATCTCTGTTGATTTTTTCCCCTTTATGCTTTTCTACAAATGCGGAGGAGGTCATTATAAAGCCGGGAGTGCAAAATCCGCATTGAACCGCCCCTTTATCCACATAAGCTTTCTGAACCGGCGAAAGTTTTAAGCCTTTTGCCTCTCCTTCTGCGGTGCGGACTGTTTTTCCGTCCGCCCATACCGCAAGGTATATGCAGGCGTCTATTGGTATGTTATCTAGCAAAACGGTGCACGCTCCGCATTCTCCTACTCCGCATCCCTGTTTTACGCTTGTATAGCCGTTTTCTCGTAACATATCCTGCAAAGATGCTCCGTATTCTATGTTGCAGATTATCTCCTCTTTATTTACAGTGCATTTTATCTCTTTAAAGGTTTTGCTCATAGCCGTTTTTAACTCCGTTTTTTTATAATTTTTGCAAGTTTTATTATGTTTTCGGACAAGCCGAACGCCTCTTTTAAAATCAAACCCGGCCTTGCGCCGGAATGAGCTTTTAAAACAAGCCTTAATTTATTATCGCTTTTCAACTCGATCTCCTTTACAACTGTTTTCAACTCGATCTCTTTATATTTTTCTTTTTTATTTATCTTTTTTATTATGAAACTATCCGATTTTTTAAAATCTAAAATTTTTAATTCGTCAAATATTTCCTCTTTAAGAATAACCTCGTAAATTTCTTCGCTTAATCGGATATTTTTTTCATACTCTTTCCAATCGTAAATAAAAAGCCCGTCCGGCAAATTTTCGTTTAAGCTTTTAACTGTTTCTCTCGGTGTTGTTCCGTCTAAAACCGTTATATTCATAGTTTCCGATTCGCTTTCCATGCCAAGAGGTAAGCTGTCTTCAAAAGAGACTTTAGGCTTAGGATGAAAACCGGAAGAGAATTTTAAAGGAATTTTTCCTCTTTTTAACGCTCTTAAAAATATTTTTGCCATTTCAAGATGCCCGAAAAATTTTGCGTTATCCTTTTTTGAAAATAGAAGGCTATATTTTTTATAAATCGGCTCTTCGGATTTGTCCGCGGATTTTTTTTCCTTTAAATCTTCGGCGCAGTCCGTAAATATTTCGGGGGCTATTTTTTTAAAATCGCATACTCCGCATTCGGAACATTTATGATCTTTGCAGTTTTGCGTAGTTTTTTCCGCAAGCGCATTATTTAATTCTTTTATTAAAAATTTTTTCTCAACTCTTGTATCTACATGATCCCAGCAAAGAGGATCATCTGTTTTAAGTTGTCTATAAATATATAAATTCGGATCTATTCCTGTTTCGTTTAAAGCTTTTTGCCAAAGATTAAAATTAAAATAATCGCTCCATCCGTCAAATATGCAACCGTTTTTATATGCGCTAACAAGCAAGCGAGACAAGCGTCTATCTCCTCTTGCAAATAATCCTTCTAAAACTCCGGCTTTAGGATCGTGCCATTTAACCCGTATTCCCGATATATTAAGGTTGTCTTTTATAATATTAAGACGTCTTTCAACTTCGCTTATAGATAGCTGCGCCTCCCATTGAAATGGTGTATGCGCTTTTGGAACAAAGTTAGAAACGCTTACGTTAATATTGCCTCTATGATATTTTTTCTCCTTTAAAACCGCTTTTATTTTTTTTACTAATTTTATTAATTCAAAAATATCTTCGTCCGTTTCCGTAGGCAACCCTATCATAAAATAGAGTTTTATTAACTGCCATCCAAGCCCGAAAGCGTTTAAAACCGTATTTTCTATCTGTTCGTAGCTTATATTTTTATTTACTACGTCTCTAAGTCTTTGGCTCCCTGCTTCCGGAGCTATGGTAAAGCCTGTTTTTCTTATTTTTTTAATGAGCTTCATCATTTCCGGCGTCAAAGAATCCGCCCTCATAGAAGGAAGCGAAACCGCAACCTTTTGAGGCGCAAAAAAGTTCACGGTCTGTTGTATAAGGCTGTTTAAACAACCGTAATCTCCTATGCTTAAAGATAATAAGGATAATTCTTCGTATCCGGTTGAAGCCGCGCTTTTCGCGGATATTTCGGATAAGGTTTTTAAACTTTTTTCTCTAACGGGTCTATAGATCATTCCGGCGGAACAGAATCTGCATCCGGCGCCGCATCCTCTTGCAACCTCTATTTTTAATCTATCGTGTACAGGTTTTCCGTAAGGAATAATGGGCGCTTCCGGAAAAATCGCGTTATCAAAATCGGATATAATTGCCCGCCGGATTTTTTTATGATGAGAATGCTCGGGCGTTAGTTTGGAAAAACCGTCTTTATAATCGGCTTTAAAAAAAGAGGGTATATATACCCCTTCTATTTTAGACCACTCATATAAAAGCTCTTTTTTATCTCTTGCTCCCTCTTTTTTAAATCGGATAAGAGCGTCCGTCATTTCCAAAATTACCTCTTCGCCGTCTCCTATTGCAAAAGCGTCAAAAAAATCCGCTATAGGCTCGGGATTTGACGCGCAAGGTCCGCCTCCTATTATAAGGGGGAAGGTATTTTTTCTTTCTTTGGCAAAAAAGGGTATGCCCGCAAGATCGAGCATTAAAAGGATGTTTGTATAATTTAATTCGTAAAGAAGCGAAAACCCTATTATATCAAAATCTTTTAGTAGCCTGCCTGTTTCAAGCGAAGATAATAAAATCTTTTTTTCTTTTAAAAGCTTTACCATATCAATATCCGGCGCAAAGACTCTTTCCGCTGCAATCTCCTTTTTTTTATTTAATATATTATAAAGTATCTGTATTCCCAAATGTGAAGTCCCAATTTCATATAGGTCCGGAAACGCAAGTATAAAAGAAGCCGAAATATCGACATAATCCTTTTTTACGCTATTTATTTCGGAGCCCATATATCTTGAAGGCTGTTTTACAAAAGGTAGTATTTCTTGAAGTTTGTTATCAATCATGTTATTAATATTCGATTTTTTTAATTGTTGTATCTATGAATAATTATAAACATTTTATAATTATTTCCGTTGAATTCAAGGCGTATTAAAAATTTTATTCTACGCCGAAATCAAGCAAAATAAGGCTTGTTTTTGCAAATAATAATTATAATATAAAAAGGCGAGTATGACAATATGACAAAGAGAAAATATTTTTTATCCGTTTACTTTTTATCAGGCATTTTTTTATTTCTAACCATTATTACTCCTTGCTTATGTTTCGGGCAATCTTACGAAAGAAAAACTCCTGTTGTAAACGCCGTAGAAAAGGTAAGCCCCGCGGTGGTAAATATAAGCGTAGAATATTCGGTAAAGGCAAGACCTAACCCGTTTGGCGGATTCGGCGGTTTTGATACTCTTTTCGATAATTTTTTCAAAGATTTTTTTGAACCCGGATTTGATAAAAACCTTAAAAGAAACTCGGTAGGCTCCGGAGTGATTATAGACGGAAAACGAGGCTATATTCTTACTAACGCTCATGTTATTTCAAAAACAAGCAATATTAAGGTTATTTTAAAAGACAAGTATGAATTTCAAGCAAGAGTAATAGGAATTGATCCGGATTCGGATATAGCCGTTCTTCATATTGAATCAAAAGATACGCTTCCTTCCGTTAAAATGGGAACTTCGGATAACCTTATGATAGGCGAAACCGTAATAGCAATAGGGAATCCTTTTGGATTTTCTCATACTGTTACCACAGGAGTAATAAGCGCCTTAAAAAGAAGCATAAAAACGGACAACCAAGTTTTTAATAATTTTATTCAAACCGACGCCTCAATTAATCCCGGAAATAGCGGCGGGCCTCTTCTTAATATCAACGGCGAACTTATAGGAATAAACACGGCAGTTTATGCAAAAGCTCAGGGCATAGGATTTGCAATACCTATTAATACGGCAAAAAGAATTATCTCGGATTTAATTCTTCACGGCGAGGTAATTCCCGCATGGACGGGCATAATTGTTCAGGATATAGATTTTGAAACAGCGCAATATTTCGGAATTTCTAAAAATGACGGGGTGTTGATTAAAGCAGTGGAAAAAAAGAGCCCCGCTTTTAAAACGGGAATTAAAGAAGGGGATATTATTAAAAAGATCGGCGGAAATAGCGTCTCTTCAATAGTTGATTATACCTCTTTTATAAAGGAGTATTCCGCCGGAGATAATATTAAGCTTGAAATTCTGCGAAATAAAAAAATAAAAACCATATTCGTAAAAACAAAAATTTTCCCGAAAAACCTTGCGCCGGAACTATCAGTTTCCCTTTTCGGAATAAAAACTGCAAATAAAAACAATGCAAAAGGCGTTGAAATAGTTAAAATAAATCCGAATTGTCATCTTGCTAAAATAGGAGCAAAACCCGGAGATGTAATCCGTCAGATCAACGAAGACGCCATTAATAATAAAAAGGATTTTTATAAAGCCGTCATAAAATATAGAACAAAAGATACCGCAGTGATTTTAATTCAAAGAGATAGGCAGTTTTATTATGTTACGGTTAAGTTGGCTCGTTAAGGGTTTTGCCTGCTTTGCTCGAAATAGCAAAAAAGGGAATAGAGATAAAAAACTTTATAAAATAGGAGTAGTTTAGCGCAAAATCTTAAATGTCATTTACCGAATAACATTCCGTTTTTATTGCTAAAATAAATATAAAATGAAATATATAGAAGAATACCGCAATCCTGAAATTTCAAAAAAAATAGCGTCCGAAATCAAAAATATATCTAAAAAAGAGATCAGGCTAATGGAGGTATGCGGAACCCATACGACATCCATATTTAAAAACGGAATAAGAAGCGTCTTGCCGGATAAGATAACTCTTATATCAGGACCGGGCTGCCCCGTATGCGTTACTCCCGTAAACGAAATAAACGCGTTTATAGAGCTTGCAAATATAAAAGATGTTATTATAGCGACTTTCGGAGACCTTATAAGAGTGCCGGGAAGCAAATCTTCGCTTCAAAAAGCGGCAGCCGCAGGCAAAAATATTCAAGTAGTATCATCTCCTATAGACGCTGTTAATCTCGCTGCGGAAAATCGGAATAAAAAGGTTATATTTCTCGGAGTAGGGTTTGAAACAACCGCTCCCGCAATAGCAGGCTCCATAATATTTGCAAAAGATGCCGGCGTTAAAAACTATTTTGTTTATTCGGCTCATAAAACGGTTCCGCCCGCTCTTTTTGCTTTAATGGATGATAAGAATGCAAATATTAACGGTTTTATACTTCCCGGACATGTATCTATGGCAATAGGGGCTTGCGCGTATCTTCCTTTTTTTAAACATTATCAAATTCCCTCGGTAATAGCCGGTTTTGAGCCGGTCGATATTCTTAACGCCATTCTTATGCTTGTAAAGCAGATAGAAACAAATTCACCCGAACTTCAAAACGCTTACAAGCGAGCGGTATCTTATGAAGGAAATAAAAAAGCCCGCGAGATGATTGCAAAAGTTTTTTGTAAAACAGACGCAAAATGGCGCGGAATAGGGATAATAAAGAATAGCGGGCTTAAAATAAGGAACCGGTTTGTAGGTTTTGACGCTGAAAAAGAGTTTGATATAAAAATAACGGATAAGATAAAAGAGCCAAAGGGGTGTTCGTGCGGACAAATTCTAAAGGGCATAATGAGTCCGCCGGAATGCCCGCTTTATAAAAAAATATGCAATCCTATAAATCCTGTAGGACCTTGCATGGTGTCAAGCGAGGGAACATGCTCGGCTTATTTTAAATATTTCGATTAAAATCCGCTTTATAGCTTCAATAAACACAACTCTTTCTTAATCATCCTATTTTACTAAAAATATAATCAAAATGGTCGATGCTGGAAAAGTATAATAGATGTTGTGATTATTATAAATTTTAAAAAAGAGAAGGTAATATATTTTAATATTGCTTTTAATATTTTCTTGCAAATTTTGAGAGAAAACTCCGATTCTTAAAAAGGTTTTTAATCGCAAAAAGATTTGTACAAAGGCTCAAAGGATAAGAGCAAAAGGTGATAATTAAGGGATTTCTCCTCGTTTTACTCGTCGAAATGACAAATTTTTTATTCCGGACGAACATTTTTTTACCATGTATTTGGACAAACGTTATCTTTGCCTGTCATTTCGACGAGCGTAGAGAGGAGAAATCCCTTAATAAAAAGCAAGGAAGTAATAACAAAGCCGTAAAATAACAGGTTGATTTTTTATATCTTTTATTAAACTTTAACTTCAGGCGTCGGCAAAACAGTTTAAGTTTAAAATGCAAACTTTTGGTTTTGCGTTAAGACAAAACAAAGCCGAAAATCCGAGACGACAAGCAAAAGCAAACAAACCGAACCTCTCCGCGCCGAATTTAAACGAAAAAAGATTGTTAACAAAAAAAATTAATTGTAAAAATAATAAAAACTTGTCGAATAATAAAGCAGTTTCTTCTTTTTCGACATTATGATAGA
>JAFDMD010000117.1 GCA_019306185.1 Deltaproteobacteria bacterium | reverse complement strand
ATTTCCGAGCTATAGCGACAAGATATGATAAATTGAAACGTAATTTCGAGGCTATGCTCGCTTTGGCTCGCGCTTTCCTTTGGCTACCTTTATGAATTGTCAACAGACCCTAAAAATACTTTCAAAAGAGATCGAATTTAATGAGGACGAGCATAAATTGTTTTCGTCAAACTTTGAGTATTTGAATGAGGATAATATAAATCAGAAACCATGTGAAAAAGATGATTTTTTTAAAGGAAAGATTGATTGCTGGGGAGGATACCGTTTAGGATGGGACTTTTTGAGAGATATTTACATAGATGATAATAACGCCGGTGATAAAAAAATATGTTTAAAAAATAGAATTAAAGAAGAGTTAAAAGATAAGAAGAAAATGAAAATTATAGCAATATCCGGTATGCCCGGTTGCGGAAAGTCTATGTTAGGAAGAAGAATAGCTTTTGACTTTTATTCAAGCGAAAACTACCCTGTAATATTTATAAACAACTCATTTACCACAATTGATTATAAAGTTATTTCAACATTTATTGAAACAATAAATAATCAACTTGAACTCGGTAAAGACAACTCGCAAATCTGTAAGCCAATAATTATATTTGATGATTTTTGTCGTTCTACGCCTCATATCTTCAGACTAAAAAATTGGCTGCAATCAAGAGGCAGAACCGCATTGATTGTGGCTATTGATAGAACGAATGAAATAACTAATAATGATAATTACAAAGATAAATTTGAAGAAAAAAATATTTATGAAATAGATGAAGGGCTGAATTCTTCCGAATCAAAAAGAATCATTGAACATTTATATAATATAAAATATGTGCCAACAAAAAATATCAACTGGGAAAATATTATTAAAGAACGATATAATCATTCCTTTTTTGCAACAATTTATTCATTAGTCCATCCTTCCCAAAAACCTTTAGATATAATAATTAAAGATCAATATAGCGAATTGAGTCAACTTGCAAAAGATGCCTATAGTTATGTTTGCTCTTTTAGTCAGTTTAATAGTTCTATTAATATTGAATTGCTTGTTCGCATATTAAAGTGTAGTTATGATAAATTTATTAAAGATATTATTAAGAAAGACGCTTCAAAGATAATATTTCAAGCAAAAGATGAGTTCGGCAATCTTTTATTTAAAGCGCACCATAATATTATAGCTGAAAAAACTTTGGATATTTTTTACCCTGACGCAACGCAACAGCATTCAATTTTTGTTAAAATATTTGAAAACGTAAACTCCGGCAATCTAAAAGAACTTTTACTATGCGAAAATCTTATTATTGAACATTTAAAATTTGGCTATTTTTCCATTGCCCAACGCAGAGAGTTATTTAAAATTGCCTGTGAAATTTTTCCTACAAAAAGTCTTTATCATCACTGGGGTTTGTTAGAAATGAAAGAACAAAACTACGATAAAGCCGAATCCCTCTTAAACTACGCTCTTGAATTTCAGAATGTTACTGAAGCTTATAGAGGCGAATCCGATCAAAATATTTTAACTACTATGGGTACATTATATTCAAATCAGGGGATATCTGAATTAAAACAAAATAATAACAAACAGGCGGATATTTTTTTGAAAAAAGCCGAAGACGTATTTGAAAAAGCAAAGCATGGAGAATTCCCAAACGGTCATGCTTATCATAGCCACGCATATATGTGGTTTAAAAAAGCAGTCGCAGAAAATAATAATGATAATAAAATGATATATCTTGGTAAGGCATTGGAAATTTCTACTTTAGCTAAAGATAATTTAAACGAAGAAGATCTTGAAATAATAAATGAGCTTGAAATAAAAATATGGAATGAAATCGATGACAAAACGGAGATCCAAAAATATATAGAAATATTAAGGGATAATTATAAATCGTCTAAAGGCTATTTTTTAGTCGCTTTACATAAATATTATAATGCCGTTAAGTTTGACGATGAGGTCTTGAAATTAAAGGAGTTAAACAATGCAATTAGAAAAATTGAAAAAGGTTTAAAATATTTTCCAGCTGATGAAAATTTAATTTCTTTACAATGTAAAGTTTTTAAAAAAATTATGACTGATCAAGATTATAAAATTTATTATGATTACCTGACATTATGGCGTAATCATGCCTCTAAAGAGAATGCAATATTGATGTATGAATTAGGTAGAACTGCATTTATTCTAAAATATTATGATATTTCGGAAAAAATTTTTAATGAGCTTCAAGAAAATATTGGAAACGGTAATTCCAAAAGAACCAGAAATTTAAATCCAATTCAAGAATCCGGCGAAAAAACCGTATTTAATGGCGAAATAACTCGTATTTATAATAAAAACGAAGGGAATATAAAATGCTCTTCTCTGGAAAATTTACGCAAGCCGATACCTTTTAGACCTATAGCCGCTCGCTTTAGTCCTTTGCAAGGAAATTTTGTAAGATTTAATATAGCTTTTTCATTTAGAGGACCTTATGCGGTTAACTTAGTGAAAAGGTAAAAAGGGTAGCGTATTCAATAGATAAGCAAATAAAATATTTTTATACTAAAAGGAAAAAATAGCCGTAAAAAAAGGAGAAATAAAAAATGAATCTAATAGTACTATTAAAACAGGTTCCTTCTACCGAATCATTTGTAAGCGTAGGAGAAGATAAAAAATCGGTAAAAACCGAAGACGTTAAATGGGTTATAAACCCGTATGACGAGTTTGCCGTAGAAGAGGCTTTAAAAATAAAAGAGGCTATGGGGGGGACAGTAACAATATTAACCGTAGGAAACGATAAAGCCGTAGAAGCCGTAAGAACCGCTTTGGCTATGGGAGCGGACAACGGCATACTTATAAACGATCCTGATGCTTACAATTGCGACGGCGCCGGAATTTCCAAAATACTTGCGGCGGCGCTTAAAAATATGGAATACGATCTTATAATTGCGGGACAAAGAGCGGTTGACAACGACAACTACTATGTAGGCGCCGCTACTGCGGAACTTTTAAATATCCCTCATATTTCGATGGTAATAAAAGAAGAGATAACCGACAAAACAATTAAATGCACAAAAACAATAGAAGGCGGCTCATTGGTATTCGAAGCAAAATTGCCGGCGCTTATAACAACCCAGCGCGGATTAAACGAACCAAGATACGCTTCTTTGCCCGGCATAATGAAAGCAAAGAAAAAACCTTTGGATACTAAAACATTGGCGGACATAGGAATAAACGCCGCAGATTTGGGCGAGCCTATGCTTACAATAAAAGAGGTTAAAAAGCCTCCTCAAAGAGAAGCCGGCGTTATGATACAAGGAGACAGTCCCTCGGAACAAGCGGCGGCGCTTGTAAAAGCTTTGCATCAAGAGGCTAAAGTAATATAACGGATACCGGTTAAGAGAAAATAATAAAAAAAATTCTCGCTTTACTCAAAGAGAAATTTTTTAATTAAAATATAAATAGAGAAAGCGCTCATTCTTAACAAGAAACTATCAACAAAAAACAATAATAAAAGTTTGCCGGATAACAAAGTAATTTGACCGCAAACTTTAATAAAAGTTTAAATATATAGGAGAAAAAAATGGGAACTCTTGTAATTACGGAACAAATAGACGGCATATTCAGAAAAGTCAGCTACGAAGTTTTAAGCGAAGGCAGACGAATAGCGGACGCTATGAACTGCGAAATGACAGCGGCAATACTTGGAAATAGCATAGACGACCTTGCCGAAGAAATAAAAAAATACGGAGCGGATAAAATAATACTTGCGGACGATCCCGCGCTTGCGGAATACATTACCGATAAATACATATTAACCCTTGCGGATATAATAGAAAAAGAAAAACCGGAAGTTATAATACTCGGCTCTACAAGCATTGGAAAAGATATAGCTCCTCGCCTTTGCGCAAAATTCAACGGCGCAATAGCTACGGACTGCATAAGCGCTTCAATCGAAGACGGCAAAGTCTGCGCCTCAAGATACATATACGGAGGCAAATTAATAACCGATATAACATTAAACCGAAAACCGTCATTTATCGCTTTAAGACCAAACGCCGCTTCGATCAGCGAAGCGAACGGCAAAGGAGAAATAGAAAAAAATCAGGCGAGCGTTCAAGGCGCATCCCTTGCCTTTATAGAAAAACGAATGGATGCAGGCAAAAAAGAACTTACGGAGGCTGATGTTATAGTAGCGGGCGGCAGAGGCGTCAACGAAGGCGATTTTTCCGCTATAGAAGAGCTTGCCGATGTATTGGGAGGAGCCGTAGGAGCTTCAAGAGCCGCCGTGGACGAAGGATGGAGAGCCCATTCCGATCAAGTAGGACAAACAGGCAAAGTTGTTTCTCCGAACCTATATATAGCGTGCGGCATATCCGGCGCAATACAACATTTTGCGGGAATGGCTTCCTCTAAAGTTATAGCGGCTATAAACAAAGACGAAGAAGCCCCCATATTTGCCAAATCCGATTACGGCGTAGTAGGAGACCTATCTCAAGTTATGCCGGAAGTAATCAAAGAAATAAAAAAAATTAAAGGATAGCCCTATTGGGAAACAGAGCAGACATAAAAACAAACTCCCCGCGCAAACAAGCGGGGAGTTTATACCTTTTAAATCTCGGCTGCGCTAAAAATCTAGTCGAAAGCGAATTTTTGCTATGGCGTTTAAAAAAGGACGGATGGAAAATGACCTCCGTCCCTGCCAAAGCCGAAGTAATAATAATAAATACCTGCGCTTTTATAACTCCGGCAATAGAAGAATCAATAGAAGAAATACTATTGCTTGCGGAAAACAAAAAAAAAGGAGCTTGCAAAAAACTAATAGTAGCCGGATGCTTGCCCCAACGATTTCAAAAAGAAATATCAAAAAGCATGCCGGAAGCAGATTATTTTGTCGGAACAGGGGCGTTTCATAAAATACCGGAAATCATTAACATAAAAAAAAGAAACAAAAATATTTTTCCGGACCCGAATAAAAGTCCGTTTCCAAAACACAATCAAAAAAGAATAATTCAAAACAAAAAAAGCGTATATATAAAAATAGCCGAAGGCTGCAATAGAAAATGCTCATACTGCATAATACCCGAGTTAAAAGGAAAATATAGAAGCAGACCATTTGCCGATATAATTTCCGAAGCCCAAGCCTTAATTAAAAAAGGCGCAAAAGAGATAAGCTTAATAGCGCAGGAGACTACTCTTTACGGAAAAGATTTGAAAAACGCCCCTGATTTTTCCGAGCTATTAAAAATAATTTCCGAAAAAGTTTTTTCATACTCAAAAGATATAACAATAAGAGTTCTTTATACTCATCCTGCAAGCCTTAATAAAAAAATAATAAAAACCGTAGCTCAAACCAAAAACATAGCCTCATATTTTGATCTGCCAATTCAGCATGCAAGCGATAAAATATTAAAAAAAATGAAGCGCGGATATAATGCGGAAAAATTATACGAGACCATAAATGTCATAAAAAATTACGATCCGAATGCGGTTTTACGCACAAGCATTATTGTGGGATTTCCGAATGAAACCGAAAAAGATTTTAAACTGCTATACGATTTTATTAAAAAGGTAAAATTCGACCATCTCGGAGCCTTTATGTATTCGGACGCGGAAGATATACCCTCTAATAAATTCAAAAGGAGGGTAAGTAAAGAAATTGCGGAAAAACGATATAAAACCCTTATGAAAAAACAGGCGGAAATATCCTATAATAAAAACCAAAAGCGCATCGGAAAAATCTATAAAGTTTTAATCGAAAAAAAAGAAGAAAAAAACATCTTTACAGGCAGAGCTTGGTTTCAAGCGCCTGAGGTTGACGGGATAGTTTACGTTAACGCCGGAAATAAAATTTCGATGGATAATAAGCTTAAAATAGAGGAAGGGGAAATCGTATCAGTAAAAATAGAGGACGCAGCCGAATATGACCTATTTGGAACGCCGATATAACCCAAAGCAGCGCCAAACGCTCTCCTTATATAGCCGAATTATTATAATTTGATTGGGAAAAATTATCATCGTCATTTGGCTATAACATTAAATAAATTTGCGGCGTTTAACAAAGCGCGGCATAATGACAGGGAACAAAAATAATTAAGGGATTTCTCTCTTTGTTCGAAATAATAGACTTTTTATTTTTGCTTGTTATTTCGACCGGCAATGCAAGGAGAAACCTCTTTATTAAATCGTAATCGAAAAAAATAAAAAAAGTATAACAAACTATGAAACCTATAATAAAATTTTTACGTTTAAATCCTAAAGCAGATAAAGATATAGAGCTTCCGAAATACATGACCCGATTATCCGCCGGAATGGACATAAGAGCCGCCGTAAAAAACGGCTTAACCCTTAAGCCTCAAGATATAGCCTTAATACCTTCCGGCTTTGCAATTGCAATACCGGAAGGCTTTGAAGTCCAAATAAGACCCAGAAGCGGACTTGCTATAAAGCATGGCGTAACAATTATAAACTCTCCCGGAACCATAGACGCAGACTATAGAGGCGAAGTCAAAATAGGAGTTATAAATTTAGGCAAAGCCGAATATACAATTAACCGAGGCGATAGAATAGCTCAAATGGTTATTCAAAATGTATATCAGGCGGTTGTCGAAGAGACGGATAAATTAGATTCTACAAAACGAAATTCCGGCGGCTTCGGACATACAGGGGTATAAAAAGCCTTTAAGTTTTTGCCCGACCTTTTATTTCGCTTATTTTAGTCAATACTAAAAAGGTAATATATTTGTAAGGAATTAATATTTTCTTGCAAATATTAAAATAAAATCTCCATTATTAAATCTCCAAAAGATTTGCACAAAGGAACAAAGGATAAGATCAGAAGGCAATAATCAAGGGATTTCTCATCGCTTCGCTCGTTCGAAATGACAAACAAAAACAACGCCCGGCAAAGAGACGGAAAAAATTACTTTCTGTTATTTTAATAAATTTTATTTTTTCCTGTCTTGTTGACCCGAAGGGGAGAAATCCCTTAATAAAAAACGATAAAATAATAGATATTGGCAAAAACGTTTACGCTTAAAATACAGGTTTTTCAGCATCGACTATTTAACCTTTATATATAAAAGGATATATTCTGCATGCAAGACAGAAGCCAAAAGCGGCTTCAAGAAAAGCAAAAAACATAAATATAACTCCTATAACAAAAATTACGCTTTGCAGATTTAAAATGCCGCAGATAATCAACAGCCCGCAAAAAAGAGTTCCTATTTTTGCCGAAAAAATTTTAGGTCCCGCATTTGTCGGAGCGGCTTTTGCATTAAAAACGGAAACTATGGCTTTGCTTATTGCGCTGTAAAAACTATATTTTTTATTTAAAAAACCTCTTATTACAAAATCGGCTCCCAATACAAAAACAATCCATTTATACGGCGTAAATAAAAATATTATAAGGGATAAAACGGTCAATGCAGCGTTGCTTCTTACAACATTTTCATCTACCGTTTCAATCGATATGGGGCAGGCTTGTTTCATTACATTATCTCCTATATTTTAATTCGGTTAGAAATTATTTTGTTATCCGCCAAAATTTTATATGATTAAGCATTTTTTTCGCTGTTTATAATTTTAATTAAGGGATTTTTTTCTATTTCAAGCAAACCGAGAAATTCTTTAATTATTTCTATAAACATTTTTTTATAATAATTATTTATTCAAAATGGTCAACAGCATCTCATATATAAATTTTCTTTAATACCTCTATTATATTACAGAGATATTAGGGTCTGTTGACAATTCATAAAGGTAGCCAAAGGAAAGCGCGAGCCAAAGCGAGCATAGCCTCGAAATTACGTTTCAATTTATCATATCTTGTCGCTATAGCTCGGAA
>JAFDMD010000019.1 GCA_019306185.1 Deltaproteobacteria bacterium | reverse complement strand
CAAATCTCCGAATTCGTCTATTTGCGGGATGCCGGTTGTTAAGGTTACGCGAGGGATGTTTATAAAACCCGCGCCGGATACTATTATGCCGTTGGGGTTTGCCAATACATATTCTGCGGGTTTGCCGAACATTTCGGTAACGCCTATAAGTTTGCTTTCGGTAACGCCGGTAACTTCGTTTAATACTATATCTGCGGCGCGTCTGTTTGGCTGTAGATTGGGATTGCCATATACTATGCCGCCAAGCTTGGATTTGCCGACTCCTAAGCTGTTGTTTAATATTACCCCTTCTTTTTTTACCCCGAATTTATCAAATTTGTTGTGGGATACTCCTTTTGCCGAAGGCGCGACTATGTTGACCAAAGGAACGTTGTTGGAAACTTTATCTATGCCGGGTTGATTGGATGCCAGAGCGGTTTTATCTACTTTTATCTCGGTTGTATCGTCGGAAAATGATAAAGAAGGGGTTAATGTTAAAAGGATTGTTATAAAAACGAATATAAAACATAAAGGGGAGACAGCAGAGCTAATCCGATTTGAAAGCTTCATTGAGTAGTCCTTTTTGCTTTTTGTTGTTTTATCAAGTCTTAATTTTCAAGCTTACTATCTGTTTGACTTGAAGGCTATTTTATAACAATGCAGTCGGACGGACAAGGCTTTTTTTAGGAGCGGGGGTTTTATATAGTTATGAAATAGTTAGTTTTTATTTGTGCGGGGCGCTTATTAAGGGATTTCTCCTCGCTTTGCTCGTTCGACAAGACAGGTAAAAATAACGCTTCAAAATATAAAATAATGATCCAAAATACAAAAGGGCGTGGATTTGATTATTCCCCGTCCTTTTGTATGTCTTAATTGTATTTTTATTTTTTGTCTGCTTTTTGGTGGAAGTCCATTCTGTTTTGTTATAAAACGATTTTTAAAAATGCTTGCCAATATAAAAGCGGTTTCGTATAAGACGAAAAAAAATTAGGAGGAAAAAAAATGTTTCGTAATTTTAAAGTCGTTCCGAAAATAATATTCGGAAAAGGTTCTTTTGATCAATTAGAGGATATTTTAAGCGAACGGCGTAAAGATAAAAAATCGTTTATGGTTTTTTTAATAGATCATGCTTTTGAAAATACGGATTTTAAAAATAAGGTTCCTTTGAAAACCGATGATATGTTAATATGGACAGATACAAGTGCAGAGCCTAAAACCTATTATATAGATCAGCTTGTTCAAGATATTAAAAAATATAAAGACGCGCTTCCGGACGGGATAATAGGAATAGGAGGAGGGGCTACAATGGATATTGCAAAAGCGGTATCTTTAATGCTTACAAACTCGGGCTCTTCGGAAGATTATCAGGGATGGGATCTTATAAAAAATCCTGCGATATATCATGTGGGCATACCAACCCTTTCCGGCACCGGCGCGGAAGCCTCCAGAACAGCGATACTAACCGGACCTCAAAGAAAACTCGGAATAAACTCCGATTATACCGTATTCGATCAAATAGTATTAGATCCTAACCTTACTCAAGGAGCTCCGAAAGATCAGCGTTTTTATACAGGCATGGATTGTTATATTCATTGCGTAGAAGCGTTAACAGGAACATATCTAAACGCGTTTTCCAAAGGTTACGGAGAAAAAGCGCTGGAGCTTTGTCAAAACGTATTTTTACGCGACTCCAAAGAAGCGGCGGACGAACTTATGATAGCCTCCTATTTCGGAGGAATGAGCATAGCATATTCGCAAGTCGGGGTATGCCATGCATTGTCTTACGGATTATCTTTCGGGCTTGGAGTAAAACATGGCATAGGAAACTGCATAGCATTTGATTATTTGGAAAAATTTTATCCGCAAGGAGTAGCGGAATTTAGAAAAATGCAAGAGATTGCAAAAGTGGAAATTCCTCGAGGCATCACAAAAGATATAGATAATAATACGCTTGATAAAATGATAACCGTAGCTTTGGGTTTGGAACCGTTATGGGAAAACGCTTTGGGAAAGGATTGGAAAAAGAAGATGCCAAAAGAAAGAATAAAAGAATTATATCTTAAAATGTAAAAAAGCGATTTTTGAAAATTTAAATATTGTTGAAGCCGAAAGATTTATTGCCCTTATTCGCCGAGATAATTTCGATTATACCGAATGGCGAAAAAATTTATGGGAGAATTTATCCGTCGAGAACTTATCCGCAAAAGCGATGGAAGCTTATAGCCGAAAAGATATAAAAAAATAATGAGATTATTAAGATATAAAAAAATTTAATATTCATAAAATGAATAAAGAAGAAAGAATAGTAAAACAACATTTAAAGTCATTAGGCTTTACCGATATTATATATGAACCTGACGGGAATATTCCGCCTGATTTTCTTATTGATAATAAGGTTGCCGTTGAAGTTCGGAGACTCAATCAGCATTATAATGGCAATGCTATAGAAGACGTAGAATATAAATTAATTCCTAAAATAAACGAGTTATGTCATAATTTTAAAACTTTTGGTCACTCCTCTTTTGTCTCTATTTGGTATAAGCGTCCAATTAAGATAAACAAAAAATTAATTAATAACGTCAAAAAAACACTTGAAGAACACCTGCCTTATATAACAGAGCAAAAAAAATATAAAATTTGTGAAAACCTTAAGCTTGAATTCTATCCGGGTAAAAAAAAATATGACTATTCTTATATGTTAGGCATGGTAGATGATGCCGACCAATCAGGCGCTATCCTTTATGAAACATTAGACAGTTTGAAGATAATAATTGATGAGAAAAGCAAAAAAATTGAGCCGTATTTTCATAAATACGAAGAATGGTGGTTAGCTCTTGTGGATTATATCCGTATCGGTCAGTATGACCAAGACGCTGAAGAAGATATTAGAGGTTGTTTTACGCCTCCATACGATAATTGGAATAAAATATTAATTATATCGCCGCTACTACCGAACTGCGCCCTTGAATTCAATAATAACTTTAAATGATATATAGCCGAAGTAGCTATTAATTATTTTTTAATTCATATTACAACCAAAACCCACAAAAAGCGAGAAAAAAATGTGCGGAATAGCCGGAATAATACCGTTTGAAAAAATAAAAAACAAACAATTAAATATAAATAAATTAAATAATTATATTGATAAAATTAAAGATACAGTTGAAGACTCATTTTCAAATAAACCAAACATAAAAAATTATTTGGGCGGTAAAAAACAGCTTAAAGCCTTTCTATTGAAAATTTCGGAATTAAAACTTCAAAATCAATTTTACGCTCTTTATACGAACGGAGAAAAAGTAAAAGAAATAGAAACAATTGGCGAACGGCTTGATAATATAATAACCTCCGAAACGGAAAAATTTTTTAAAAAGGATTTCGGCTTTGCAAAAAAGGATGCAGAAAAAATATATTCGGCTATTTCCAAGTTAAAAGATATTAGATGGGCTTTAATTTCGGAACTGATAAGCAATATAGATAAAGTAAAAAAATTAGTAAATTACAATAACAATCCCGCTATAGCTCAAGTTGTCGCTTTTCAAAAAATAAACTCGGTTTTAAACTCAATAGACAGGCTTGAAGTTAGAGGCAGAGATTCCGCCGGAATATCCATTGCCTTTACATACGATAAAAAAAATTTTGAAAAATTCAAGCTTCTTTTAACTCCGGAAGAAAAAAGGAGACTATCCGAACGAACCGAAACGAAAGAGATTTTAAACGGCTCCGTAACTTTAAATACCTCTTTAAATAATAAAATTTCAATAACATTTATTTATAAAGTGGCGGCGGAAATAGGAAAACTCGGAGATAATACTACATTTTTACGCAACGAGATAACAAAAGATAATGTTTTACAAAAAGCGGGCGCTGTTAAATATATTTATAACAGCGTAATCTCTCATACAAGATGGGCGTCTGTAGGCGGCATTAACGAATCTAACTGCCATCCGATAGATTTTAATCTTGGAGATATAAAAGATAAAAATAAAAATATTAACATATGCTTAAATGGCGATATAGATAATTATATTCAATTAAAATCCGAGTTTGAAAAAAACGGGGAAAAAATAGATTCGGATACAAAAATAATACCTCTTTTAATAAAAAAATATTTAAAAACAACATCCGATATAAAAGAGGCTTTTAGGCTTGCGGTAAATAATTTTAAAGGTTCGCATGCTATAGCAATGCAAACCGATCTTGCTCCGGGAAAAATATTTCTATCTCAAAAAGGCGGCGGGCAGGCGCTTTTTATAGGCATAGCAGACCAACATTATTTGCCTGCGTCCGAAGTTTACGGCTTTGTAGAAGATACTCCGTATTTTATAAAGATGAATTGCGATTTAAGCCGAAAAATAAAAAATAATCAGGCGGAAGGGCAGATATTTATACTTGACGCGAAAAAAGGGGAAAAATTAAAAGGTATAACCGCATTATATTATGACGGCGAAGAAATAAAACTTAACGACAAATTTATACGACAAACAGATATAACTTCGCGAGATATAGACAGAAGAGATTACGACCATTATTTTTTAAAAGAAATATCGGAATCTCCTACATCAGTAGAAAAAACAATTTTAAACGGATTAAAAACCGATAAACAAGAAAAACGGGTAACTTTAGATAAAAAAGCTTTTCCGGATGCTTTAAAAAAAGCTTTTTTAAAAAACAGAATAAAAAAAATATACTTTGTAGGGCAAGGAACAGCAGGCGTAGCAGCGGTATGCGGGTCAAATATACTTAGATACTACTTAAGCAAAACCTCCATACAAATAAGAGCGGTAAAAGCTTCGGAGCTTTCCGGTTTTATACTGTTTGAAAATGACGATTCGGAAAGCTTAAAAGACGCTTTGATAGTTGCGGTAACTCAGTCCGGCACAACTACGGATACAAACAAAACGGTAGATATGGCAAAAGAAAGAGGCGCTTGGACAATTGCCATAGTAAATAGACGAGATTCTGACATTACCTTTAAAACGGACGGAGTTTTATATACAAGCAGCGGACGAGATATAGAAATGTCCGTAGCTTCAACAAAAGCGTTCTATTCTCAAGTAGTCGCGGCGGCTTTGCTGGGGCTTTCCATAACCTCCGTAGTTAGGGCAAGAAAAGAGGAATTTATACAAAAGGAGATAAAAAGACTAATAGAAATACCAAGCGCTATGCGTTCGATATTATCTATGAAAGATAAAATAAAAAAATCAGCGGAAAAACTTGCTTTGTGTAAAATTTACTGGGCGGTTGTAGGAAGCGGCGCAAATAAAGCGGCTGCGGACGAAATAAGAATAAAGCTTTCCGAATTATGCTATAAAACGATATCTTCCGATTATATAGAGGATAAAAAACATATAGACCTTTCTGCGGAGCCTTTGATAATGGTATGCGCCGCAAGCTCAAGAGAGAACGTAATACTGGATATAGTAAAAGATACCGCAATATTTAAAGCCCATAAAGCCGCTCCCATAATAATAACGGACGAAAAAGAGGATAGATTCGATCCTTATTCCGAAGATATTTTTTATATACCGCGAGTGAGTCAGCATTTTGCGCCCGTATTAAATACTCTCGCCGGACATTTGTGGGGTTATTTTGCGGCGCTTGCAATAAACGGCGTATCCGAATATTTATATAAATTTAAAGAAGATATAAAAAATACGGTAGATGATTTTGTAAAACAAGGATTAGATGTATATGAAATTGTGCAAAAAGAGGAATTTAAAGAAAAAATTACCCTTTTTGCAATAGATTTCAAACGAAAAAAAGCGGATAAACAGTTTCCCGCCATAATAGGATTTAAAACCGCATCCGATCTTACCCTTCTTTTAAAATATTTATCCGGAAAATTGGACGTATCCGATTTTACCTTTGATTTTGATATAGAATACAGCGCGTTAAATATGCTTAATCTTTTATTTAAAAGATTAAACGGCGCCATAAACAGATTGTCCAGACCAATAGACGCAATAAGGCATCAGGCTAAAACCGTAACCGTAGGCACAAGTAGAATTAGCGATAAAATAGAAGGAATAATATTTAAAAAAATAGAAAAACTGGATATAAAATTATCTGCAATTACCGCAAAAAACATACTTGTATTAAAAAATCTACAACAAATCATATCGGGCATAAAAGGCTTTATACTTTACAAGATAGACGGGCTTAACGTAAACGGCAAACCCTGCGACGCTTCTACAATAAAAGTTTTGAAAAAAGAAGGCGCGCTTTCCACTCTGCCTTCTCGCGTAGAAAAGGACAACAGATTACAAGGAACCAAAAAAACAATAGTGGAACGAGAGAACGTCTATATAGCAAGGGCAAGGTTAGACGGCAGAAATATAATCATAATACCTATAATATCTACAAATCCCCAAATGCCGAACAAAATAGAACAACTGCTTTTATTCAATATTACATTTAAAGATAATGTTACGCTCAATATAAAGATAAAAGCCTTGGGACCTAAATTTCAGTTTATAAAAAATATCGTTCAAGAAAGCGCAAACAATTGGAAAGACGAATATATTAATATGGTTCCTATGCATGATCTATTCGGAAAAACCGCGGAGAAAACAGGGGAGCTGATTATATCTATGATTTCTATGATGCAATAAAAACAGAAGGCGCTAATTAAGGGATAAATAACAGATATTGGCAAAACAGTTTAAGTTTAAAATTTAGATTTTTCAGCATTGACTATTTAAAATTATAGTAACATAGCTATAGTCCCAATTTGCCGCATAACCGTTCGCGTAATTTTAAACGAGATTGTAGGCGCAATAGAAGTCCGCCTTATACTTTTAAATTGACAAATCGTACAAACAAAGCTTTAATTATATAATTTGAAAAAAATGAAATAACGGCGATAAAGCGTTCCCTCTTTCTACTATGTATTAATATCTTAATCTTGCCTACTCGTCTCTTTTACGCTTTGGATAAAAACAATTATTATAAGGAGAAAAACATGCTTTTACCTAAGTTTGATTTTTACGAGCCTAAAACTTCCGAAGAAGCCTGCAATATTATGAACGAATACGGCTTAAAAGCAAAGCCTATAGCCGGAGGAACCGATCTTTTGGTTAATATGAAGCAGAAGCTTTTATCGCCTGCGGCGCTTGTTTCCCTTTCCGAAATTGCGGAGCTTAACAAATTGGAAGTGTCGGATAACGCTGTAAAAATAGGTTCCTGCTTTACAATATCCGCTATTGCCGAATCTGCAAAGATAGAGAAAAAATTAAGCGCTCTTTCCGCAGGCGCGCGCTCTTTAGGCAGCCCTCTTATACGAAACCTTGCGACTATAGGAGGAAATATTGGTTCCGCAAGGCCTGCGGCTGATATTCCTCCGTCTTTAATCGCTTATAACGCAAAAGCGGTTTTAAAAAGCGCTTCGGGCGAACGAACTGTTTTGTTGAATGATTTTTTTAAAGGACCCGGTTTTACCGAAATTCAGCCTAATGAAGTTTTAATCGAAATAATAATCGATATTCCGGATGGACGTTACGGAGCGGGGTATATGAATTTGGGCATAAGAAAGGCTCAAGATTGCAATATTGTAAACGTAGCCTCTTTTATTTCGTTAGACGATACCAACGAGGTTATAAATTCCGCAAAAATTGTTATGGGTTGCGTAGGCCCTACTCATTTAAGAGCAAAGTTGGCGGAGAATATTCTTATAGGGAATAAGCCTTCGGAAAAACTTTTTGAACAAGCCGCAAAATCGGCGGAAGCCGAATGCAAGCCTATTGACGATTTCAGAGCGTCTGCGTCTTATAAAAGGGCTATGGTAGGGGTTTTAACAAAAAGAACTTTGGATATTGCGGTTAAAGAGACTTCTTTAAGGTAGATTGTAAATAATGAGCCGGTATGATTAATAAATTTATTCAACGATCAGAACGGTCAAACCGCTTTGTTATTCGGCGGAATTTAAACAAAGAGAAAGGAGAAAGATAATGAAAAAAATCATTAATCTTATAATTAATGATAAAGAATACGAGGTTGCGGTAGAAGCGAATTTAACTCTTTTGGACTTGCTTCGTTATCAGCTAAGGTTGACCGGCGCAAAAAAAGGATGCGAACTTGGAGACTGCGGAGCATGCGCGGTAATTATGGACGGAAAACCGGTAAACTCATGTCTTGTTTTGGCGGTTAGCGCAAACGGAAAAAATATAACCACTATCGAAGGCTTGGAAGATGAAAACGGACTTCATCCGCTTCAAAAATCTTTTGTGGAAAAAGGAGCAATTCAATGCGGATTTTGCACTTCGGGAATGATTCTTTCCGGCAAAACTCTTTTGGATAAAAACCCGAAGCCAACCGAGCAAGAGATTAGATCCGCAATATCCGGCAACCTTTGCAGATGCACCGGTTATCAAAAAATCATAGAGGCGGTTCAATCAACCAATTCCGAGGTTTAATTTAAAAACTTACCTATGATTGCCATAAAAAAAATATAACGGATTAAGTGCCGTTTTCAATAAAAAAAGGTTTGCGCAATAAAAAATTTTGTTTGCTTGGTTTGCATGTAAAAGTTTAACTTTAAGGATTTAACCTGTTTAAATTTTAGTATAATTAAATAAATATGCAAAAGGCAAAGTTAGCGCGAATCTTATAAGGAGAAATCATAATGAGCAATTACGACGTAATAAACAGCAATGCGCCGAGAGTGGATACGCCGGCAAAAGCTAACGGAAAAGCTATATTTATAGATGATATGAGCATGCCGGATATGTTATACGGAGCTCTTTTACAAAGCCCTATAGCTCATGGAAAAATACTTAATATAGACGTATCCGAAGCAAAAAAGCTTAAAGGGGTAAAGGCGGTTGCAACCGCAAAGGAAGCGGGGTTAATACCTTACGGAGTAAGCCCCGCAAGATATGACGAAAATGTTTTTTGTCATGATAGGGTTCGATATATAGGAGATGAAATAGCCGCAGTAGCCGCGGTTGATTTGGAAACCGCTATGGAGGCGGCTTCTCTTATAAAGGTAGATTACGAAGAGCTTCCGGCTCTTTTGACAGTCGAGGAGGCAATGGCGGAAAGCGCTCCTTTGCTGCATGACAAGTATCCGCAAAATATATGCGCTCAGGTAAATCAGGAGTTCGGAGATTTTGAAGCCGGTTTAAAAGAGGCGGATATTATAAAAACAACCACATTTAAAAGCAAAAGACAGGACGGCGCATTTTTAGAGCCTCAAGGTTGTATTGCGGATTTTAATAAGTTAACCGAAAATATTACTCTTTACAGTTCGACGCAGGTTCCTCATTATGTTCAAAGAATACTTTCTATGGTTTTAAAGCTTCCCATAGGCAAAGTAAGAGTTATAAAACCTTATTTGGGCGCGGGCTTCGGCATAAAAGCCGGAACAAATACAATGGAGATAGCCGCATGTATTCTTTCCATGCAAACCGGAAAGCCGGTTAAGATGAATTATTCGAGAGAACAGGTTTTTATGTTCGGACGCGCAAGGCATCAATTTACCCATACAATGATTACCGGAGCAAAAAAGAACGGAACATTAACCGCGTTAAAAAATGAATGTTATTTGGACGGCGGAGCTTATACAAGCTTTGGAATAGCTACGGTATATTATTCCGGATCCCTTTTAGGCGGACCTTATAAACTTCCCAATATGAAATATGACGGATACAGAATATATACAAATAAGCCTGCTTGCGGCGCTCAAAGAGGACATGGCGGGGTTATAGCCCGCGCCTGTTGGGAACAGCAGCTTGATATGATATCCGAAGAATTGGGGATAGATCCTATTGAATTAAGACTTAAAAATATGATGGTTACAGGCGATATAACCTGCAACGATTTTAATATGAGCAGTTTGGGAATGAAAGAATGTATAGAAGCGATAAGAGACAGCTCGGAATGGAATAAAAAGAAAGGGAAACTTCCCAAAGGCAAAGGAATTGGAATGGCTTGCGGATTTTTTGTATCGGGAGCAGGTTATCCTATATACAGATCGGACACCTATCATAGCACGGCGGTTGTAAAGCTTACCGAAGACGGCGGAACAGCCCTTTTATATACCGCCTCGTCGGAAATAGGACAGGGTTCCGACACTACTATGGCGATGATTACGGCGGAAATTTTGGGAATAGATTTAAGCGACGTTAGAATAGAATCCGGAGACACAGATTTCGGCGTTGATTTGGGAGCATATTCCAGCAGGCAAACCCTTATGACCGGCCATGCGGTTTATGATGCGGCAAAACAGGTTAAAGAGCAGATTCTTGAAGTTCTTGCCAAAGAATTAAATATTGCCGTAGAGGATATGGATATTAAAAAAGGTATTATTGTTTTTAAAAAATCTCAGCCCGATTTTAGCAAATTAAGAGAAATATATATAAAAGAGCATAGAGGATGGACAGATAATCCTAAGCCGGAAGACCCGCTTACATTTAAAGAGGCTTCCAGAATTGCGTTTCTTGCCAAAGGCATAATATCCGGAAACGGAAAGTATAAACCGCATCAGCTCGGCGGAAAATTCAAAGGAGCCGCTGTAGGAACTTCGCCGGCTTACGGATGTTCGGCTCAAATAGTGGAATTAACCGTAGATAAGGAAACAGGTCAAATTACTATCGATAACATGACGGACGCTCATGACTGCGGGCTTGCAATAAACAGAGTATCCGTAGAAGGACAAATGGAAGGTTCTCTTTCTATGGGATTGGGCGAGGCTATGTTTGAAGAGGTTAAGTTTGATTCCAAAGGACAAATTATAAACGCGGATTTAGCGGAATATAAAATCCCTACGGCTTTGGATATGCCGCCGGTAAAAGCAATAATTGTGGAAAGCTCCGAGCCTAACGGACCTTTCGGCGCAAAAGAGGTTGGAGAAGGCGCTATTATGCCGACTATACCGGCAATATTAAATGCGGTTTACGACGCGATAGGAGTAAGAATTTTCGAACTGCCGCTTACGCCGGAAAGAGTTTATCAGGCTATTGAAGATTATAAAAATAAAAAGGCTTCTTCTTAAAAGCCTCATTTTATATAAATAAACGAAACAACAAGGGCGGAGGTTAAAACCTTCGCCCTTGTTGTTATTGTTTTTCTTCATTATTATTACGTGATAGAGATGTATAGTCATCTAACATTTTCGTAAGCGCTAACTTACAATCTGATATGTTTTTTTCCTTACTTATTTTTTCGTCAGGAAGCGCGGATATACGTTTTAAAATTGATTTTACAGTCTTTAGTATAACCTCAATATCAGTTTTTGATAGAATTAGAACGAACTTGTCAAAAAAAGGCTGATATAATGTTGCTACTTTATATGGAAAATGTAGCCTTTCATTATTCATCTGTCTATTCACAATATTTTTTGCTCTTCTAAAGTGTTCCATTGCGCTATTTGTATCGTCTATATTGTCTATAGCTATCGTAAGTAAATATCTTGCGTAATGATTATCAATTTGGAACGTATCCCATTCCAATTTTTTAGCATAAGAATATGCGCTATCAAAATATTTTTTTGCTCTTGTCAAATCGTTTATTACTATAGATGCAATAGCGTATTGTAGCCAAAAAAGCGGATGTGTTTTACACTTGCTTAATGTTTTGATTGATTCATAATATTTCATAATTCCCGCCGTTTTTTTTTCTTCAGGGAGAATTTGTTGAATACTATACAATCTCATTAAATTTTTAAATATATCTCTATACTTAACCGCAGATTTGGAAAGTTCATGAATTTTTTTAAATAGTTCTATTAATACTTTAACTACTATAGAACTATCAGCAATATTTTTTAAAAAATACTTGCTGATAACTGACGATTTAACTGTTATGCTATTTCTATCGAAATTTATAATTTCCCAAAGAGAAGATTTTTTATTTGAACGGATTTGGTTTAGAGTTTCGGTTCCCCATAAATCAACGAGAGTATCCATTGTTATTTTTGTATTTATAGTTGTAAGTATAAATATACTAATTGCGACTTTGTAATACTCAGGTTGTTTTTTTATGTTCGCATAAAGATTTTTAAGTTTATTTTTGATATTCGGCGAGCTTAAAAGACCCAACAAGATAGCATGTATTTGCCCTTCACATTTTTCTCTAATATATTGATATTTTCGAGCCTTTGATTTAGCTGCATAGTCTCCCCATAGACCGTATTCATCAAAACTTTCTACAAACCAATTAATTTCTTCATCAGTTAAATTGTCTACTGAAATTTCGTTAATATTTTTATTGCCTGATATTTTTATTAGTTCATCAAATAATACATCATGTAGAGCAGTTCGCGCCGTAAGAATAAGAAATTTATCCGGAGGTGAGTTGAAAAAAAATCGTTCGATTTTATCTAACCAATTCTGATAATCATCAATGATAATAAGTGATTTTTCTTTAATTCTGAATAATTTTTCAAATTCAAGTATCGCTTCCTCGTTATGTTCGTGAACTCTAAAAACACGATAATTATTTATAGCTGCATTGTAACTTATATTTTCTATAAATGAACTTTTTCCATTCCCAAGGTTTGATATTATTACAGCTATTTTGTTTTCTTTATCTAATATATCAAATAATTCTTTAGATTTTTTTTCTCTGTCCAAAAAATATTTTTTCCCGCTGCGTAATGATTCAGATAATAATTCTTTTTTTAAATCTCCATATAAAAACAGATCAATAACATTTTTATCTGTAATTAAGGCAGGCTTCTCGTCTAGCGTGTATTCTTCAATTGATAAGAAATCTATCTCATCTTTTGAAACAGGTTGATATATTTTTTGCTTTTTTCTAACTTCGTTTGCAAACTCCTTTATCGTAATTTTATGTATTGAGCCAAATCGTTTCACTCTTTTTTGGGTTAAAACATTTGGCTTTTCTCCTACTATAAAAAGACATTTATTTTTTAGCTCTGGCGAATCAAATAAAATTTTTTTAATATCTATATCCGCTAATGAATATCCTAAAAAGAAAATAACTTTTGCGTATTGAACATCTTGCCGAAATTTCGTCATCCATATAGAGTCAGATATGGATGCTGTCAAGTAACTGGCATCAGTCAATTTTAGTTCCGAGTTGATAGTTTCCCTGTCAAGTTTGTCAACAAATCCATTTAAATGAATACAAATATCTTGCTCTTTGGACGTATTATATATGTCTGCGTTCATTGTAATCGGAGTTAATTTTTTAGAAGCATAACTCCATGATATTTCTAATACATTATCATAATTTGTTGTGTAGATATGTTTCCATGGTATTGAAGCAATTATTTTATAAAATGGCGCAATACTCTTTACAGTAAACTCGCTTTTTATTTCTTTTATTAATTTATCTTGACCAAATTTTTCAATAAATTCTTGGGAAGAATCATTAAGGGGAGTATTCTTATGCAGCTTACATTTATTGGCAAAATATTCTGATAGTTCATCGCCTAATTTAAACGGTTTTCCTTTTATATTTTTTGCTCCATAAGAATATCCTGCTCCTGCAAACATAATTGCCTTACCATCAAGAGCCAATTCTAATGCTTTGTCAATATTCATTCATAGACCTCTTATAATTAACATATTATTATTTATCAAAAATATATTTACCATTCATTTATATCAACCTATCTACATTTTTTTTTAATTGCTTCGCTCATTATTTTAAAAATGCTTGCGGAAATTAAACCCGCAAATTTTATACTTAAAAAACCCCTATAACCGTATTATCTTGCATTCCTTTTTGCTCCGGTTCTTTGCCGATAATTTCGCCGAAAAATTTTTCGGGCGAATTGTTGACAATTATATATTCTTTAAAAATATTCCCTTTTAAATCCGTTAAACCCGTTAAAAATGAAATTAAAGATTTATCTCGGATATTTTTCGTATCCTCCGTTTTTATATCTGTTATAACCTGATATTCGAAAACGGTTTTATCTTTAAGATATTCGGCGCTCGCGCCGCTATCTGTTATAAAAAAGAGTTTTTCCCGCGCGTAAAGGTTATCCGCCAAAAAGAATTTAATCCAAGAATCTATTCTTTTTTCGGTCATTAAGGCGCCGAAATCGTAATTTACGGTAAAATCGGAGTTATCCGAAAAAAAACCGTTGCTATTGTTTTCTCCGGTTATTTCAAAAGAAAGTTTTTTTTCTATTTTAAAAGTTTGTTTTATATCTTTTTCGGCTTCTGCAATATATTTATCCGACTTATGCGCAATATATAAAAAAAGACCGGGTTTTATAATCTCTTCTTCGTTATCCTCGTTATTTTTAGCGTTAAAATTTTTTATGCTTGCTTTTATTTTGGATATAATCGCTTGATTATAATTTTTATTTTGAAACGCCGAATAAAGCTCCCCTCCCCTATTAATATCCGCCCATTTTATATATTCGGCAAGCAGGCTATCTATTTTATCCTGATATTTTTCAAGTGTTTTAAATTCCAAAAAATCGGCGTTTAAATATTCTGTTTTGATTTTTTCAGAAGGAATATAAAGAAAAAGTTTTTTAAACGCGCAAGATAATTTTTTAATTTTTTCCTTTTCAATAAAGGTTAACGGAAAAAATACCGGTTTCATATCTCATCCTTTCCAGAGGGGTCTTTTGCAAGTATTGCAAAAGCTATTGTTCCTACAGTCATCAGTACGGTTCCGAAAAAAAAGGCGTATCTTAAATTAAAAATATCCATCATAATTCCGGCTCCTACGGAACCGACAAACATGCCCAAACTATGAGCCATAGTTAATAAAGCCATAACCGTTCCCATAGCCTTTTTTTGCTTCCCTTTTATTACGGATAAACTCATAACGCCGGGGGTCGAAATTCCGCCGCCTACGCCAAAAAGAACGGAAGCTATAATTATATCGTTTAAGGAGCCGGAGCGCTCTATTAATAAAACGGATAATCCGGTTATTAATCCGCCTATGGTTATCAGTTTTGTTTTGCTTACCCTGTCCGCTACATATCCCATAGGAATATGCATAAGTCCGCTTATAAATACTCCTATAGCTACAAGCAAGCCGATATACGCGCTTGAAACCGCAAAGTTATCGCCTGCAAATATCGGCATAAAACTCCATATTATTCCAATGCAAGAGGTATATACAAACCTAAATATAAATAATCCGGCAACATCCTTATCGGTTATGATTTTTCTCCATTTAGTTAATTTTGCTTCGCCTCTTTTTTTTTCGGCGCTTACCGGAGGCAGCATAAAATAGGCGAGAAGAAAACCTATAAAAACAAGCCCGGACATTCCCAAAAATGCAGCGTTCATTCCATAATAGGAATTAACGATTCCTCCGAGTATAGGTCCCGCGCTTAATCCGAAAAATATGGAGATATTAAATGTTCCCATAGATATTCCCTCTTTTCCTTTCGGGGTAATATCTCCGGCGTAAGCCTGAACTACAGGCATTATCATAGCGGATGAAAAACCGTGAACAAATCGTATTATAATTATAGATTCTACGGTTTTTGCAAATACAAAACATAAAGATATAAGGCTATATATCAAAAGTCCGAAAACTATAAAAGGCTTGCGCCCGTATTTATCCGAAAGTCTGCCGAAAACAGGCAAAAGGATCGTTCTGGATAAAGAAAAAGCGCCGAATACAAATCCTATGTATAAGCCGGTGGCGCCTAAGTTTTTAGCATATACCGGCAGCAGCGGAACTACGGCGCCCATTCCTAAAACCGCTGAAAAAAGAGAGAAAAAAAGTATGGAAAATATCTTTTTGTTTATCCTTTCGGTTACTTCCAAACGCTTTTTCCCAACTTACCTTTAAATACGGCTTTTCGTTTTTTTAAAAAAGCGGATGTTCCTTCTTTTGCATCTTCGCTTGCAAGGCATATTGCAAATGCGTTTGCTTCGAATTGACAGGCGGTTTTAAGGTCGGCTTGAACCCCGCAATTTATGCTTTGTTTTGCCGCGCATAAAGAGGTTTTTCCTTTGGAAGCAATAAGATCGGCTGTTATATAGGTTTCTTCCATAAGTTTTGCGGACGCAAACACTTCGTTTGCCAATCCTATATTTTTCGCGGTTTTCGCGTCTATCATTTTTCCGGTAAATACCAACTCTTTTGCAAGATTTTTCCCAACTTGTCTTGCAAGTCTTTGAGTGCCTCCAAAGCCGGGTATAAGCCCGAGTTTTATTTCCGGAAGTCCGAATTTTGCGGTATTAGCCGCATATATAAAATCTGCGGCAAGAGCCATTTCGCATCCTCCGCCCAAAGCAAAGCCGTTGACCGCCGCTATAACCGGTATTGGCAATTCTTCCAAACTTCCTATTATTGCTTGTCCCTTTTCGGAAAAAATTTTTCCTTCCAAAGCGTTAAACTTTGCAAGCTCGGCAATATCCGCTCCCGCAATAAAAGCCTTTCCGGTTCCGGTAAGTATTAGCGCTTTTATATCGGCGTTATTATTAATTTTATTTATTGCGTCTTCAAGCTCGTTAAAGGTTTTCATATTAAGAGCGTTTAAAGTTTTCGGGTTATTAAATGTTATTACCGCGACATTTTCGTTTATAGAAAAAATGATGTTTTTATATTCCATAAGTAAAATCTCCTTATTGGTTTATAGATAAAAATTCAATTTTTGCCTTATACGCAACCGTTTTTATATTGGCAAGCATTTTAATTTACAGAGACGAATATATAAAAGAAAAGAAAAAAGAGGCAAAGATAAAATTTTGTTTTATTATTTGTTTTTATATTTTTTATATGTAAAAAGATTTTTCGATATAGCTTACATTTAAATATAAAAAAATTAAATTTTGTCGGAGAATGCCATTGTTTTTCAATTTTAAAGCTAACTTTTTTAACGGCGGAAACGCCTATAATATTTCGAGGATTAAAAAAAAATCAACGCCGCGCGCCGCAAAGTTATCCGATAAAATTCAAAAGGAGAAAAAATAATTAATATGAATAAAATAATAAGCGTTATTTCGGATACTCATAATTTTTTGTACGATAAATTAGAAGAGGCTTTAAAAGGAAGCGACCTTATCATACATGCCGGAGATATAGGAAGTCCGGATATTATCGAGCGGTTGGAAAAAATTGCAAAGGTTGTAGCTGTCCGCGGCAATACGGATTACGAAGCTTGGGCGGAAAAGTATAATAAATACGAAACAATTAATATTTTCGGCAAAACCATTTATCTTCTTCACTCTTTGGCGGAAATTAATATCGATCCGAAAGAAGAAAGCATTGATATGGTTATTTATGGGCATACTCATAGACCTGAAATCAAAACTGTCGAAGGCGTTATATATTTGAATCCGGGAACGGCTTTAATGGTTGGCGGTCCTACGTTTGCGCGCGCGGAAATAACAGAGAATAATATAGAGTGTAAAATTATTAAATTAAATCGATAAGCATTTTATTATGAATAAAGACATTTTTGAAGTATCGGATTATATTACAAGGGAAAAAAGAGAAAAGTTGCATAAGCATTTGGGTTGCTTGGTTTGGATAACCGGTTTTTCCGCTTCGGGCAAATCAAGCATTGCTAAAAACCTTGAAAAAAAACTTTACGCCAAAAGTTGCATTTCTTACGCGTTGGACGGAGATAATGTCCGGCGCGCATTATGTAAGGATTTGGGTTTTTCAAAAAAAGATCGAGCGGAAAATATAAGGCGCATAGGCGAAGCGGGTAAGCTTTTTGTAAACGCCGGAATAATTGTTATAGCGGCTTTTATTTCTCCTTATAAAGAGGATAGAAAAAAAGTTTCCGTTCTTGTAGGCAAGGATAGATTTATAGAGGTTTTTGCGGATTGTCCGTTAGAAGTTTGCATTAAAAGGGATCCAAAAGGAATTTATAAAAGGGCTATTGCAGGCAAGGTAAAAGATTTTACCGGAATTGACGCCGTTTACGAAAAGCCGCATAATCCGACAATTCATATTAAAACCGATTCGGTTTCCATAGATAAAGCCGGAAGCGTTATATTTAAGTATCTTACTGATAACGGGTATATTAATTTTTGATTTTATTCTCTGTTATAAGCCTTGCGAGGAGGCAAAGATATTATTGATTATATTAATATAGTCGGCGCTGAAAAAGTATAATAGATATTGTAATTATTATAGATTTTAAGAAAGATAAGGTAAAATATTTGCAAGGAATTATTATTAATTTTAATATTTTCTTGCAAATTTTGAGAGAAAATCCTCATTATTAAAAAAAATTTAATCGCCAAAAGATTTGCACAAAGAAGCAAAGATAAGAGCGGAAGGCGCTAATTAAGGGATTTCTCCTCGCTTTGCTCGTCGAAATGACAAACAAAAACAACGCGCTGCGCCAGAAACAACGGGGAAATTGCTCCTTGCTTCAATAGACACGATAGGTCTTTAAATTAAAGAATTTTTTGCTTCGTTCGAAACGACAAACTTTTTATTCCGGACGAACATTTTTTTACCCTGTTCTTTGGATAAACATTATCTTTGCCTGTCATTTCGACGAGTGAAACGAGGAGAAATCCCTTTATAAAAAGCGATAAAGTAATAATACAAGCGGGAAATAACAGGCATCGGACATAGCTTTTTTTAAGCATTCTTTATGGCATACTTTTACAATCAAATTATAGAGTAATCAGGCTATAACTCCAACCGGCTATTACCTTGACCCTATTTTATCCATATATTTTTCCGAAATATCAAAATTAACCTTCTTATTTTTGCGCAACAGATTTGCTTTTGTAATTAACAGGTTTATCTTTTTCATTATTTTATATTTTTTTTTTGTATCCTTGCAATTTGCCAAAAGATATTCGGTCTGCTCTATTTTTTTTCTTACTTCTATTTCGGGCGGAAGAAAACCGGATGTCTTAAAAATTCTGTAAGCGAGTCTTAAGTCTTCCGGCACAAAGGCGAGATCATCTTTTGAAAAAGGAACGCCTTCTCCGTCTAATTTTTCAAACTTACCCTCTTTTAAAGCCTTTTCAATACGTTGTTCAACTATTTTTTCAAAGCCTGTTATCATGTTTATTCTTTATTATAGGTCTCTTCGAACGCTTGAACTATTTCTGTAAGTATTTGATTATAAGGAGTTGGAATATTTAATTTTTTACCCAAATCAACTATTGCGCCGTTTATAAATTCTATTTCGGTTTTTTTTTGGTTTGTTATATCCTGAAGCATGCTTGCTTTATTGTTTGCGGTTTTTTTGCATACTGTTTTCACCTGTTTTAAAGGCTCGTCAAAAGGAAGAGTTATTTTTAGGGCGTTTGCTATTTTTACGGCTTCTTCCGCGGCGTTTCTAACTATTTTAAATGATTGTGGAACCGCTCCGATTACGCCGTTTTTTGTTTTAAGTATTGCCGCGACAGCGTTTATTCCTACGTTTATTATTAACTTTCCCCAAATAATACTATTTATATTATCGGACATTAAAATTTTAATGCCCGCTTTTTCAAATATTTCGGTTAGATTTTCAATTATTTTTTTTTTATTCGGCTTATTTGCAAGATATGTATCTCCAACGCCCGCATGGCGAACATAACCGGCGGATACAAGAGTCGCTCCGTGCGCCGTAACTCCGGCTACGGTTCTTTCCTCTCCTACTATAGATGATATTATTTCAAAATTGCCTATGCCGTTTTGAAGAGTTAATGCTACGCCCTCTTTTTTAAGAAGTTTTTTTGCCGCATAAGAGGCTTCTTTGGTTTTATACGATTTTGTAAATATAATTGCAGCGTCAAATTTATCTGTTACGGTTTTATAATCGGATAGAAGTTTAACCTTAAATTTTTTTTTAACTCCTTTGGGGTCTTCTAATATAAGGTTGTTTTTAATTACCTCGTTAGTATGATTATTTGTAGGGTTTATTAAAAGGATGTCCGCCGCTTCGGACATTTTTGCTCCGAATACCGAACCCATAGCTCCGGCGCCTATTATTACTATTTTCATTTTTTATTTTTCCGCGCTTTTTGTTAAGGGATTTCTTCTCGCTTTGCTCGTCGAAATGACAAGCAAAAATAACTTATGTTAAATTTCCCCTGTCATTTCGAACCGAAGGGAAAAATCCCTTTATTATTGACTTCTGCCTTTATCCCTACCTTTTGTACGAATTTAATTATTATTTTTTATGATTAAAATTTTTTTAATAATGGGCGTTTCCTCATATAATATGTTTTTTCAGCGCCGACTATTTAGTTTTTTCTTATATATGTAATTACGGCTATTACCGCTCCTTGCGGATCTTTTAATATTGCAAAACGTCCTATATCCGGAGCGTAGGTAGGAGGGGTTAAGATCGAGGCGCCGAGTCGTTTCGCTTTTTCTACCGTTTTATCTACGTCGTTTACGGTAACGTAAGGAAGCCAAAAAGGTTTCTGTTTTTTCTTTTCCATAACTCCCGCAATTTTTTCCTCTTTATTTTTAAAGGATATATATTCTTTTTGCATTATAGACGGAGACCATCCGAATAATTCCGTATAAAAGTCTTTCGCTTTCATTGCGTTCGAGGTTATTAATTCGTTCCATCCGAACGCGCCGTGCGTTTCAAAGCGAAGCTTTGCGCAGTCCGTAGCCGGAGGCGTCGCTGTAACGCAGCCGTTTAAAATAATAAAAAATAATATGCAACCGGTTATTTGTTTTATTTTACTTAATTGTTTCATATTTTTTCCGATTATATTTTATAAAGTTTTAGTTTTTTATCTTTTAATTTTGTATTTGCCTCTTCCAATCGTTCTTGTCCCGATATTACTACCGCAGTTTTATTTTGGACGTTATTATTAAAATATTTTTCCGCGGTTTTCAATATTTTATCTTTATTTTCCGAAAGTATTTGCTCTTTAAAATCTTTTCTGGCTTGTTCCGGCATAAATATTAATTGTCTGAAAAAAGCTTTTTTTGCGGCGGTTGCCGGAGTGTCCGGTTTATCTATATCCGAGCATACCTGAAGTATCGCCTCTTTTATATCTTCCTTTGTATAGTTGTTTTTATTCTTAATAAAATCGCCCGCTTTTTCAAAAGTGTTAAGGGTGGATACTATATGAGGATCTCTATAGGAAGCAAAGCCGAATACCCCGTCTTGCCGATTATATAGGCTCATTCCTCCGTAAGCGCCTCCTTTTTCCCTTATTTCCTTATGAAGATATAATAAACGCAAAATTCTTCCGATTATTGCAAGAGAAGAAGCGTCTTTATGGGGCTGGCTTGCAGTTTTAAATGTTTGCGCCGCAAAGGATACCGAAGAAGGAAAACTCCAGCCTTCGTAATCAAGGCTATTTTCGACCTCTATGTTAGGCTCGCAAAAACCGGAGGTTTTATTTACAAGTTTTTCCTTTAAGGAAGCTGCAAGTCCCAAAGCTTTTTCAAGCGGCTTATCCTCTCCTATTACAGCGCTCTTTAAGTTATTTTTTGCAAATAAAGTTTTTGCAATATTATTTAAGCGTTCCGATATGTTACGCAGTTTGGTTTCCGAAAGGTCTTTTGATATTTTTTTTATATATTTAAATTGAGTTACTCCGTGCCATAATTCTTCTAATGCAGTCTTTTTTGAAAAATGTCTCGATGCGAGAGATAAGGCGAGCATATGGCCGGAAGCCACTATGGAAGATTCCAAGCCGGATTTGTATTCGGCAATTAAAGTTTTTAATCTTTCCATATCTTGAGCGTCGAACTCGGTTATAATTTCTTCTGTTATCCCGAACATTTTATTTATATTTCTATCGAGACATTTTGCGGAAAAAAGTATAAAAGGAAGGCAACTATCCTGTTTTTGATATATTGTGTTTGCCGTAGGAAAAAGTCCTATTCCGCCGGTATAAGTTGCTATGGCTTTTGCCAATTCTTCATGGCTTCTTTTTTTATTTCCAAGTTTTGTAAAGGCGTAAGAAAAAAACGGAAGAAGAGGCAGGCTTTTTTCGTCTAACATACCCGCGCCGGCGGCAATGTTTAAATAAAATATTCCGGAACATGGCTTATTATAATAATATATGCCGTTATCTGTATTTTGACTGCCGGTTATTATATTAACCCCTTTTGATATATCGCTTATTTCCAAAGTGGGAAGCGTGGAAACATCCTCTTTTGCTTCCTGATTTTGCAGCAGCGCAAGGGCGTCCGCTTTTATTTTACTTATATCCTCCGGCTTCATATTCTTTTTGATTTTATTAAGTTTTTCCGCGGTTTTTTTATTATCTTTTGCTTCCGCTTCTATGTCCGGCTCAAGCGTAATAAAAACTCTATGAGGATTATTTAAAAGAAGATCTTTTATTTTATTTTCCAAAAAGTTTTCCTCTTTAAGCTTTTCAAAAAGTAGTTTCATATCTTTGTCTATTTCTATATCATCAATTGGGTTTCCATTATGAATCCAATTTCCGGAAAAAGATAAAAGAAGCTTTAATCCGTAAGGATAAGGAGAGTTTGTAATCTCTTTTACGGCAAATTCTATTTGATGAATAGCGGCGTTTACAAGGTCTTTATCTATTTTATTTTCCGCAAGATTCTTTAATACTTCAAATATTATCTCTTCTACTTTTTTTACCGAAGTTTTTTCCACTCCTTTTAAGCCGCAGGCAAATACCGTATCCTTATTATCCGCGTCAAAGCCCGAGCAGTCCGCAAGCGCTTCTCCGAGTTTCGAATCAATTAAAGCCTTATAAAGAGGGGAGGCGTAATTTGATAACAGAACCTTTGTTAAAACGTCTAAAACCAACGTTTCAAAAGAATCGTTTATATCCGAAACAAGCCACGCTACAGTCGCCTGACATTTATTTGAATTCTTATTCCGCTTATCCGCAGGGTAAGAATATAAGGCGGTTTTCGGCTTGTCCCATCTTGGCTGGGGCAAAACATCGGTATTAGGGTTTATATAGTCAAATGAATTTAACGCTTTTTCCCTTATAAATGTAAGATTATCTTTTAAAGGCAAATTGCCGTAACTATAAAAAAAAGCGTTTGCAGGATGATAAAAGCGTTTATGAAATTTTATAAGATTATCGTAAGTTAAATTCGGTATTGCTTGCGGGTCTCCGCCGGAATTGTTTTTATATGTATTATCCGGGCATAATGAATTTTTTATAGCAAAACTCATTATCTGATCTTGCGAAGACATAGCCCCTTTCATCTCGTTATATACTATTCCTTTATAAACAAGATTTCCCGATTCGTCCGTTTCAAGTCTCCATCCTTCCTGTTTAAAGCTTAATTCGGATATGGTAGGGAAAAAAACCGCGTCAAGATATACCCCCATAAGATTGAAAAAATCTTTTTTATTTTGAGTGGAAAAAGGATACATTGTCCAGTCCGATGCGGTAAAAGCGTTCATAAATGTACTAAGGCTTCTTTTTAACATAGAAAAAAAAGGATCCTTTACCGGATATTTTTTAGATCCGCAAAGAACCGAATGCTCTAATATATGAGCCGCTCCGGTAGAATCTTCCGGTATTGTTTTAAAGGCTACTCCAAAAGTGTTTTCCCTGTCTTTATTTGCTATATGAATATATTTTGCCCCTGTTTTTTCATCTTCAAGTTGATAAAAAAAGGCTTTTACTGTTTTTAACGGCTCCGCCTTTTTTACTATAAAGCCACAATATATATCGCCCGCTTTTATTTCGGGATTATTTTTATTTTCCGTTTGTTTCATTAGTTCTTTTTCTTTCTTTGGTTATTAAAGCAAAAATAAAAAGCCTGCTATTTCGAGATGAAAAGGCGCCTTTTTTATTCTTTTATAAAGCTTATATATACGCCCCGCTTTTTTCTTTTAATCTGATCGCTATTATGCAGCCTGTAAATAATATTCCTTAATCTTTTATCCTCTAATCCGGTTTCCGCTTTAATCTGTAAAACGGAAACTCCGTTCTTAAAGCGTTTTATAAAATTTAACACCCTTGTTGTTAAGGAAATCTTTATATTAGAAAGCGGCGTTTTTACAACGTTTTTTTCGCCTGCGCATAAAGAGGCTATCAAAGCTTCTATGCGGTCTAACTGCAAAGATATCTTTTTAATATCTTTTCCGGCAGGTATGTCGTAGCTTTGCATAAAAAATTTAACCATGGCGTCAAAGCTTATAGATTTGTTTCGTTTTTTTTTCATTATTATAATAGCTCCGTTTTTTTAATATTCGAAATATAAACTATATATATAACTTATGATATTTTTTGAAATCTCTAATATAAAACGGCTTCAAATGCAAGAATAAGACTCGGCAAAACAATTTTAGCTTTATAAATATATTTTTTTTGATAATATATTAATTGCTTTGTTAAAAACAAAAACAATAATTATAAGGGAAAGGAAGGTTTATATGTATTTTGAAACAAGCGGAAGGAAGAATACGGAAAACACAGTATTAGCCGCAAAAAAAAGAGCGGAACAGCTTAATATAAAAGAGATTGTTATAGCTTCAACCTCCGGAGAAACCGCATATAAGGCTTTGGAAATATTTAAGGATATTTCTTTAACCGTAGTTACTTATCATTGCGGATTTAAAAAGCCTTTTGAATCCGTAATGAAAGAGGGGGTTAAAAAGAATCTTATTAAAAAAGGAGCCAGCGTAGTATCTGCAACCCATGCTTTATCCGGCGTGGAAAGATCGATATTTAAAAAGTTTTCCGGCGCATATCCCGTTCTTATTATGGCGGACACTTTAAGACTTTTTGGGCAGGGAACAAAAGTTGCCGTAGAAATTGCAATAATGGCGGCGGACGCGGGCGCTTTATCCGGCAAAGATATTATATCCATAGGCGGAACAGGAAAAGGGGCGGATACGGCTTTGGTTCTAAAGCCTGCGGGGCAGTCCGATGTTTTTGATATGAAAATAAGGGAAGTAATTTGCAAACCGGCAAATTTTTAGAATAATAGTTTTAATCGGCATATAAGGCGGATACGATTTAAAATGGAATAATAAATTCGTTTTTTGCCCGCATAGTAAAATAGGACAAAACCTTTTAATATAAATATATGAAAAAGCAGATTAACGGCGACGAAAAAGTATGGACAATCCTTGAAATCATTAATTGGACCACTTTATACTTTAAAGCCGCAAATATAGATACCGCAAGAACAGACGCAGAAATTCTACTTGCCTACGTTTTAAATCTAAAAAGAATAGACCTTTATCTCAATTATGATAAACCTCTACTTAAACATGAGGTAAAAGCTTTTAAACGCCTGATAATAAAAAGAAAAAAACGCATGCCGATAGCCTATATTATAGGCGCGAAAGAATTTTGGTCTATGGAGTTTAAAGTTAATAAAAATGTTCTTATACCTCGCCCGGATACCGAGGTTTTAGTTGAAGCCGCTCTTATCGAAATAAAAAAAATAAAAGAAAAAAACCCGAAATTAAAATTAAAAATATTGGAACTTGGCGTAGGTTCCGGAGCGGTAATTTCGGCTATTGCATCTTCCGTTCCCAACAACATATATTTTGGAGCAGATAATTCGGAAAAAGCTTTGGAGATAGCAAAAGAAAATTATAAAAAACATAACTTAAAAATAGATTATTTTTTGTCCGACTGGTTCGCCGCGATTAAAAAAAAGAATATAAAATTCGATATTATTATATCAAACCCGCCTTACATTCCAACGCAAGATATAAAAAAACTTCGGCCGGAAATAAGATTATACGAGCCTATATCCGCGCTTGACGGCGGAAAAAACGGGCTTAATTCCATTAACGCAATTATTTCGGAGGCGCATTTATATTTGAATGAAAACGGAACCCTATTA
>JAFDMD010000018.1 GCA_019306185.1 Deltaproteobacteria bacterium | reverse complement strand
AGCATTAGTCGAACCATCGCAATCTCGTTATTACTTTTATATGTAAAAAAAAATAACTTACAAGATTGCGATGGTATTTCAAGCTGTTATTCCGAAAATGTCAACAGACCCTAATAAATCATAGTTCGTAGTAAAGATAGATTGCCAATTATATTTGCATAGTTCTTTATACTCATCCAAAATTTCGAGACTTCTTAATTTATCAGATATAAATTTTTCCAACTGATTTCTATCATAGCCGGGAGTATTCAATATATCTTTACATAACTCAAAAAAATTATTTTTTTCTTGATCACAATCGACAAATTTATTTTTTATAGATTTGGTTAAACTCTTCCAATCAGGCAGCCCCGCTACATCTGAACATCCTGCTCCTAAAAATAAAGTAATTTGTCCTTCGGTTACTTTTTGAGCAATTTGAGATAAATATTTTTCTGCTTCTTGGTTCATTTTAGTTTAACCCCCTAATCTAATAATTAATAAATTATAGCCGTTATATGTTTCTTCTATATTTTCCGCCTACATTATGAAGCGCTTTTGTAATTTGCCCGAGAGAACAGTATTGAACGGTGTTCATAAGCTCTTCAAAAACGTTTTGGTTTGCCAATGCCGCTTCTTGAAGGTTCTTTAAAGCCTTTAGAGCATTGTTTTGATTTTTCTTTTGAAATTGATCAAGCCTTGCGAGCTGAGAATTTTTTTCCTCTTCGGTGGCTCTTGCAAGCTCTATATTTTCGCTTAATTGATCTTCCTCCGCATTTGCTTCTCGGAATGTGTTAACCCCTATTATCGGATGTTTTCCGGTATGTTTTAGATGTTCGTAATATAAGGATTCGTCTTGTATTTTGTTTCGCTGATAACCTGTTTCCATAGCTCCCAAAACGCCTCCGCGTTCTGTTATTCTGTCAAATTCCGATAGAACCGCTTTCTCTACAAGACTTGTAAGCTCTTCTACTATAAAGCTTCCCTGTAGGACGTTTTCGTTTATTGCAAGCCCCCATTCTCTGTTTATTATTAATTGTATTGCAAGAGCGCGACGAACGGATTCTTGGCTTGGGGTGGTAATTGCCTCGTCAAATGCGTTTGTATGCAAGCTGTTGCAGTTGTCGTATATTGCGCAAAGCGCTTGTAATGTGGTTCGGATGTCGTTAAATTGTATCTCCTGACTGTGTAATGATCTGCCGGAGGTTTGTATGTGGTATTTTAACATTTGGGAGCGGACGGAAGCACCGTATTTTTCTTTAAGCGCAATCGCCCATATTCTTCTCGCTACTCTGCCTATAACCGTATATTCCGCATCCATTCCGTTTGAAAAGAAGAACGAAAGGTTGGGAGCGAACGCGTTTATGTCCATTCCTCTTGAAAGGTAGTATTCAACGTAGGTAAAACCGTTTGCAAGCGTAAAGGCAAGTTGGGTAATCGGGTTTGCTCCGGCTTCGGCTATATGATAGCCTGATATTGATACGGAATAGAAGTTGCGGACATTTTTTTGTATAAAGTATTCTTGTATGTCTCCCATCATTTTTAAAGCAAAGTCCGTAGAAAACATGCAGGTATTTTGCCCTTGATCCTCTTTTAATATGTCCGCCTGAACCGTGCCTCTTACTTTGGATAGAGTGTCCGCTTTTATTTTTTCGGCTTCGTCTGCCGATGGGTCTCTTTTTTGCTCGGCTTTGAATTTTTCTGTTTGCCGATCTATTGCAGCGTTTAAAAACATAGCGAGTATTATGGGAGCGGGTCCGTTTATTGTCATTGATACGGAGGTGTTTGGCGAGGCAAGATCGAACCCGTCATAGAGAACTTTTACGTCTTCCAATGTGCATATGCTTACCCCGGAGGTCCCTACTTTGCCGTATATGTCCGGTCTTATTTCCGGATCGCGTCCATATAAAGTAACCGAATCAAATGCGGTGGAAAGGCGTTTTGCTTTGTAGTTTCCGGATAAAAGCTTGAATCGTCTGTTTGTTCTTGCGGGATCTCCTTCGCCCGCGAACATTCTTGTGGGGTCTTCGTCCGCTCTTTTTAATGGAAAAACTCCGGCGGTAAAAGGAAAGCGCCCCGGAAGATTTTCTTCTCGCAGCCATCTGTATATTTCGGGTTTGGATTTAAAATTAGGCAATGATATTTTAGGGATTTTCTTTTGAGATAAGGAGGTTTTATAAAGAGGTATTTTTATTGTTTTATCTCGAACCGTATAGACGAACTCCTCCTTTTTATAATTTTGTCGGATTTTATCCCAATCTTTAATAAGGTTTTCCGTTTCTTTATCTATTTTTTCTTCGGCTGTTTTAATTTGATTTTTAAGCGTTTTAAATAATTCGGAAGGTTTGTCCTCTTTTTCTATTATTTCCGCAGCCTTTTTAAGATGCCATGCTTTTTCTATGTTTTGAGCGGTTGTTTCGGTCTGTTCATGGTATTTTCGGACGGCGTCGCTTATTTCCGAAAGGTAACGGATTTTTTCCGGCGGTATTATTATAGTTTTTGAGGTTGAGTATTTTATGTTAGGCGCGGCGATGCGAGATTTAAAGGCTACGCCTGTGTTTTTGTTTATTGCCTCTATAAGAGCGAAATATAAAGCGGTAACTCCGTCGTCGTTAAATTTTGAAGCTATGGTTCCGTAAATCGGCATATTTTCCGGTTTTTGCTCCCATGCGTTTTTGTTTCTTAAAAACTGTTTTCGGACGTCTCTAAGGGCGTCTTCGCTTCCTTTTTTTTCAAATTTGTTTATTGCTATAAGGTCGGCGTAATCTAACATGTCTATTTTTTCAAGTTGGGATGCAGCTCCGAATTCGCTTGTCATAACATATAGGGATATATCGGATATGTCGGCAATTCTGGAATCGCCTTGTCCTATGCCGGCTGTTTCGGTAATAATAAGATCATATTCGGAGGCTTTTGCCACTTGTATAGCTTCGTAAAGTATTTCGGAAACTTCGGTTAAGGATTCTCTTGTCGCAAGAGAACGCATATAAACTCTGTTGTCGTCTATTGCGTTCATTCTTATTCTATCGCCTAAAAGAGCGCCGCCTGTTTTACGTTTGGAAGGATCGCTGCATATTATCGCTATTTTTATATCTTTAATGTCGCGTAAAAAACGAAGGATTAATTCGTCGGTTAAAGAAGATTTGCCCGCGCCTCCTGTGCCTGTAATTCCTATTACCGGAATTTTTTTATCATTTTTTCTATCGGCGGCTTTTTCTTTAAGCGCCGCGGTCAAAGAAGCGCTTTTTGCTTTATCGTTTTTTTTCAACTGTTCTATTGCTGTAATAAAGTTTGCCGTAAGGAGTTTATTGTCCGGATTAAGTTCATTTATCCTGTTTTCTATATTTTCTTTTAAGGTCGAAAAATCAAGCCGCTCCATCATATGATTTATCATTCCTTGAAGCCCCATTTTTGCTCCGTCTTCAGGGGAATACAGTTTTGTCACTCCGTAATCTTGAAGCTCTTTTGCCTCTTCCGGAACTATAACGCCGCCGCCGCCGCCGAATATTTTAATATGTTCCGCTTTTTTTTCTTTGAGCATATCAACCATGTATTTAAAAAATTCCATATGCCCGCCTTGATAAGAGGAGACGGATATTCCTTGCGCGTCTTCTTCCAAAGCGGCGTCCACTATTTCTTTAACGGAACGGTTGATGCCAAGATGTATTACTTCCGCTCCGGAGCTTTGAAGAATGCGACGCATTATATTGATTGCGGCGTCGTGTCCGTCAAATAAAGAGGTTGCGGTTACAATTCTTATGTTGTTTTTCGGTTTATAAACATCTTGGTTAGTATTCATGGCTTTCCTTCTATTTTAATTACGTTATCTAACTTTATATTTTGCCTGCGGTTAAAATTTTCGCAAGCTTTGAAAACAGACGCGATTTTTTATAAGTATTTTTTTAGATCATTGGACAATAACCGTATTGCTTTTTCAATCTGCGTCTTTTCTAACGGCTTGCAATAACCCTTTTTATGTATCGGCTTATTTACTTTGCGTTCTCCTTTTAAAAAAGTGAATATGTTTAATTCTATTTTCGGAAAATATGACATTAAAGTATGCGTAGATGTACTGCCGAATTGAACATTCTTTAATTCGCTATAATCTCCGCCTAATTGGCTTTCAAGTTGAAACAGATAACAATTAATATTTGAAAAAACTGTCTTCAATAAGCTAAAATCAACAAGAATTCTTTTTATCATAGCATTTTCCGTATATGCTTTGCATTCAATCCCTATTACAAACTTTTTGTCGATATATATCTGTTTATCAACGCTTAAACCAAAATAATAATCCGAAATATTTGAAATTATATACTGTTTTACTTCATTATCCGTTATATGCGTAATATAATCTTTTTGTATGGGAATTTTATGTTTTTTTGAATCAATTGAAATACGCTCCTCTTTACCGCCTATACTTTCCCATGCTATATTGATTATCTCTTCCGTTATATATTCTTGTAATTTTCCTTTTACGCTTCGAACAACTCCTCCGTAAGCTCTATCTTTTTCAAGACGGGCGTTTTTATCAACAACTTTAATAACGTTGTTATAAGTTGTTATCAGGTCGTCTATTCCTTTTTTTATTATATCAGATTCCATCTGTAAATAGTTCCGTTTTAATTTTTAAATCTTCAATTCTTTTTTGAGCGACTTTGCAATATTTGTCGGATATATCTATTCCAAGATATTTTCTTTTTAACTTTTTTGCTACTGCCGTAGTTGTTCCGACTCCGTTAAATGGGTCTAACACAATATCGCTTTTATAACTGAATAGTTTAAGAACACGCTTGACTAATTCTTCCGGAAACATAGCCGGATGTTCGTAAGTTTTCATGTTTTTTTCCGGAGCAATTGACCATTTTGCCGTAACCCATTTTTTAAACTCGTCTCCTGAAATATCAATATTTTCGGCAAGTCCTGTTTTTTTTAAATTTCCTTTACAAAAAATTTCTATAAACTCCCATGTGTATTTTAAATAAGGAGAGCTTGGACTTTTCCAGCTTCCCCAAGCGGTATATTTGCAATTATAGTTATTTTTTTCCCAAAGTATTTCACCTTTCCATATTAATTTTTTAGATATAAAAAAATTGCTTATTATATGATGGCTCGGTATATAATCGGAAAATAAAGGTTGTATATTAACTATTATCCTACCCCCGTATTTTAGAATGCGAATGCATTGATTAAAAATTTTAAACAATTTTTCAAAATAGGTTTCCCAATGATGCGCGTCTTTATTTGATTGGTAATCGAGACCGAAATTATACGGGGGAGAGGTGAAGACTAAATCTATCGAATTATCGGGGATGTTTTTCAATATAGTTTCGCTGTCGCCGGATACTATTTTATTTGTAAATTTTTTCGGAAAACTTTTATTCTCTTTTATAAATTGGTTGTTTTTAGCATAATAGTATTGATTTCTATTAATCTCCTTTTTTTTTCTATCTTTTACTTTTCTTTCCTTATTATAATCTACATAATTTCTTTTTTTTCCTTTTATGCCGTAGCTTTTCACCTGTTCTATCGAGCGGTTTAAATCTTCAAAAATTGTTTTTTCAATATAAGAAGAAAGGCGTGGCGTTATTTTTTGTAACTTTTCAATATCAATCTCTTTTAATAACGCTACTACCCTATTACTATCAGTTTCTAATTTTATTTCATTTTCTTTAAATTCTTCATTAAATAACCGAATAGCCAGCAGATCTTTATCATTTAAATTTTTGTCATAATGTAAAACAATCTCTTTATGCGTCATTATAATATTTTCAACCTATTAAGCAAAATTTGAAAAAATATCGTCTAATGCATTTATAAGCGCGTTGATATTTTCTTTTTTTATTATTAAAGGAGGAATGAATCTTAATATGTTTGTTTGGATGCAGTTTATTAAAAATCCTTTTTCAAGAGCTTTTTTAACTATATCCGAGCCGTCTATATTAAGTTCGGCGCCTATCATAAGCCCTATTCCTCGAACATCTTTTATAAAAGAATATTTTTTTTGCAACCCGTTAAGTCGTTTTTTTAAATATTCTCCTTGCGTTATACAGTTATCAAGTATTTTTTCTTGTTCTATTGTTTCGGCTACCGCAAACGCGCCCGCGCATGCAACGGGATTGCCTCCGTAGGTTGAGCCGTGAGAGCCGGGGACAAAGGCTTTGGCAATATCCTCTTTTGCGAGCATAGCTCCTATTGGCAATCCGTTTCCAAGCGCTTTTGCCAATGTCATTATATCAGGCTTAACATTAAAGTTCATGTACCCGAAAAGTTTGCCTGTTCTTCCTATGCCTGTTTGTATTTCGTCAAAAATTAACAATGCTCCGGTTCGGTCGCATATTTTTCTTACTTCTTTAAGATAGCCGGGTTCCGGAAGTATTATTCCGCCTTCGCCTAATACGGGTTCTAACATAATAGCGCATACGGTTTTATCCGTTTTTTCTTCTATGGCTTTTATATCGTTAAAAGGAACGTTTTCAAAACCTTGCAGTATGGGATGAAAACCTTTTTTTATTTTATCCTGTCCTGTGGCGGAAAGTCCTCCGTAGGTTCTGCCGTGAAACGATTTTAAAGCGGTTATGATTTTAAAGCGGTTTTTTTCGCCTTTATCCCAAAAGTATTTTCTTGCCAGTTTTATTGCCGCCTCGTTTGCTTCGGTTCCGCTGTTGGAAAAAAAGACTCTGTCTGCAAAGCTGTTTTTTACAAGCCAAGAGGCAAGTTTTGTTTGAGGTTCTATGTAATAAAGGGAGGATATATGAAAAAGTTTTTCCGCTTGGGCTTTTACCGCATTTACTACCGCTGGATGGCAGTGCCCGAGTCCGCATACCGCAATACCCGCCATAAAATCGGTATAGCTTTTGCCTTCTTTATCCCAAAGAGTTGCTCCGGCTCCTTTATCTATTACTATTTGCGCTCTTTTGTAAGTGTTTGCAAATACCTTTTCCGATTCTTCTATTATTGAATCGCTTTTGGTTTTATTCATCTAAAGTGTTTCCTTGTTCTATTATAATTTTTCCCAAAAAATATTATAAGATTATTTCCGTACCCGCATTTTTTCCGAATATAAGGATATCCGATATTATATCGGATTTTTTGCCGTTTACTATTCTTACGCTTTTTACCCCTTGAGTTAAAGCGGAAATAGCGCATTTTATTTTTGGAATCATTCCGGCTGTTATAACCTGCTCGGCTATCATTTTTTCTATTTTTTCGGCGTTTACTCGTTTTAATAGCTTGCCGGATTTATCGAGGATTCCGTTAACGTCTGTTATTAATATTAAACTGTCCGCGCAAAGAGCCGCCGCAATTCCGCCTGCCGCGGTATCCGCATTTATGTTGTATGTTTTATTGTCTTCGCCTATTCCTACAGGCGCTATTACCGGTATGAAATTATTATTTATCAATGTCTTGATTATGCTCGAATTTACTTTTTTAACTTCGCCTACAAGTCCGAGTTGGATTTTATCGGCAGGCTGTCTTGCGCGGATAAGATTTGCGTCTTTTCCGGATATGCCTACGGCGTTAGGCTTGAATTTATTGATTTGGGCGGTTATGGCTTTATTAACGCTGCCGCAAAGGGTCATTTCCACCGCTTCCATTGTAGCTTTATCGGTTACGCGTAATCCGTTTATAAATTGGGGAACTATTCCGAGCCGTTTTAAAAGGCTGTTTATTTGGGGTCCGCCTCCGTGAACTATAATCGGTTTTATATTTTGTTCGAAAATCGCAATTATGTTTTTTGCAAAATTTTCTTTTAGAGTTTGGTCGGTCATTGCATGCCCGCCGTATTTTATTACTACCGTTTTTTTCATTTGTTTAAATTCCGCCGCATAATTTTTTGTTTGGGAAGCAGGGCTATTATATTTTCCTAACTTTGACTCCTTGAGAATGAAGGTATTCTTTTATTTCTTTTATAGTATATGTTCCGTAATGGGTCATAGAGGCTATAAGAGCCGCGTCCGCCGCTCCTTTTGTAAAAGCTTGATATAGATGTTCTGGGTTTCCCGCTCCGCCGGATGCTATAACCGGTATTTTTACGTTAGAGGATATAAGAGAGGTTAGGTTTATTTCATAGCCTTTTTTTGTTCCGTCTGCGTCTATGGAATTAAGGCATATTTCGCCGGCTCCCAGTTTTTCGGCTTTTTTTGCCCATTCCAAAGCGTCTATGCCTGTATGTTTTCTGCCTCCGTTTATTACTATTTCGTATCCGGAAGGGATGGTTTTGCCGGTATCAACTCGCTTTGCGTCCATGCCGAGAACTATGCACTGGCTTCCGAAAGCCTTTGCTCCTTTGTTTATTATTGCAGGGTTTGTTACCGCCGCGGAATTGACGCTTACCTTTTCCGCTCCCGCAAGCAGGACTTTTCTTATGTCTTCTATTGTTTTTATTCCGCCTCCTACGGAAAAGGGTATGAATATTTTAGAGGCTGTTTCGCGGACTATGTCTATTATTATATCTCTTTTTTGGTATGAAGCGGCAATATCATAAAACACCAATTCGTCCGCGCCTTCCTTATAATAGAATTGAGCAAGCGAAACCGGATCGCCTATATCCATATTATTTTTAAATTTTACGCCTTTTGTAACTCGTCCTTCCCGAACGTCAAGACAAGGTATTATTCTTTTGCTTATCATTATGAAGGGCTCCGATTGCTTAAATATGGTTGTATAACTTTTATTTTACTATTTTTCGCGCTCATTTAAAATGAGCAAAATTTTTTGTTATGCAATATTATATTTGTAACATCCCCTATTTTATAAAATTTTAGATAGTTTCGCTCAAATATATTGCAAACGCTTTTCTCTATGTTAAGCGAAGCAATATGGTTATTTATAACGCTTTTTTTGCGCTTATAATATATTTATAAAGGTTTCCAATTGCAAAAATTGGATAACATTTTAAGTCCGGCTTCTCCGCTTTTTTCTATATGAAACTGGGTCGCTATAAGGGAGCCGTTTCCTACTACCGAAGGAAATTTTATTCCGTAATCTGTTGTTGCAAAAATATGTTTTTTATTTTTAGGCGACGGATAAAAGCCGTGAACAAAATAGAATTCCGCATCTTTTTTTAACCCCGAAAAGATCGGGTGATCCCTCTCTATATTGATGCCATTCCATCCCATGTGCGGAATTTTAAGCCCTGCGTTTTCCGAAAATGATTTTGCATATCCATCTATTATTTTAAGGCATGTTTGATTATTTTCTTGGCTTTTGCTCATTATGATTTGAGAGCCGAGGCATATTCCGAGCATAGGTTTGTTTGTTTCAAATGCGGCGATTAAAGCTTTATCTAACTGTAGCGATTTAATGTTTTTCATAGCGGCTCCTGCGGCGCCTACTCCGGGAAATATAACGCGTCCGGCATTTATAACTTTTTTTGGGTCGCTTGTTATTATATAATCATAGCCTACATATTTCAGCGCTCTGCCTACGCTGGTAAGATTGCCCGCATTATAATCGACTATAGCTATCATTTTTCACTTAATTCTTTCATCATTATTTCAAAGTTGTTTTTCATGTTTTCAGGAATTAGTTTTACTAATTGTTTTGAAGTTTGAGATAGGTAAGGAAATATTAAAGATTCGCTTACAAATACGGAGCCTTTCGGGATAAAAGAGGTAATAATTGCCGCAAGTATTACAATTATTAATCCGGCTTTTAAAACGCCAAATGCAACCCCGAATATTTTATCTATCCATCCCAAAAAAACAAAGTTTATTATATATTTAATAATAATTCCTATTATATTAACGATGATTAAGACTATAAAAAAGATTATTAAGAATGAGGTTATTTTAAGATATTGAAAATTCGGGAGCCAAACCGCAAGCTGTTTTGAAAGAATAGGATAGTAGTTATAAGCGGCATTAAACCCTATAAATAAGGCTATTATTGCAGTCAATTCTTTTATTAAGCCTCTAAAAAGCCCCCTGATTACGCAATATACTAAAATTATTATTATTATTATATCCAAAGGATTCATGATTTTTTCGTTTTTTTTAAGTTTTTGTTTTGAAAAATTCGATTTTTTACAATTCGCAACTTATAAGATATATATATATTTTTTTCAACTATAAGTTAAAGTCCGCCGTATAACCTCTTTTCTGCGTTATCTATCCAAATTACTATCATTTGAAATAACATGGGGTTGGCTCATGGACTTCCCCTGAATTGTGGAGATAAAATCAAGTTACAGTTCGTTTTTAAAAATTTTTAGGACTTAGAAGTACGATATAACTCCGTTTGCGTTTAATATTCTAGAAAGTTTCAATATATTCAAAGATATCCGATTTAGCTTTATTGCCGGTTTTATAAACTTGCCCTTTAATTATTTTTTTTAAAAAGAACTATAAAAAAATTCAATAACGGCATTATCAAGACAATTACCGGTTCTACTCATACTTAAAATCAAATTATGATTTTTGCAAAAAGTCTTCCAAGCGTTAGAAGTAAATTGGCTTTCTTGACCCGAATGAATAATTGCTATGTCGCCTACGCAATACCGCCATTAAAAGAGCGTATAGAACCGGTTTATTCGTAAGCGTATTTCGCATAGACCAACCTATAATCATTCGCGAATATAAATCGCAAACCATAGCAAGATAAAGCCAAACTTCATAAGTTCTTATTTGGATTATATCCGTTACCCATTTACGATTTGGAACCTCCGCTTTAAAATCTTGATTTATTATGTTGGGAGCAGCGTCGTTTTCTTTAATACTTTGTTTATATTGTTTTTTATAAACACGACTATCTTTTAAATCGGCTTTTCCCATTATTCTTGCAATCCGCTCTAAACCGATATTAAACATGGCTTCTTCCATCTCTTTATATATGCAAGGACTGCCATAAGTCCCTTTGCTCTTGTTAAAAAATATTCTTATATTAAATAAAAAATCCTCATTTTTAATAGCTCGTTTGGATTTAGGTTTTTTGACCCAAGCATAATAACCGGAACAGCTTATTGACAATACTCAACGCATAGCCGTAATCCGAAATTCCTGTTTATGCTCCAACGTAAAGGCGTATCTTACCGGAGCCGCTTTACAAAATGCGCCCGCTATATAAACCGGCATAGAAGATTTAAAACAAGAGCATCGTTTAGACAAAAATAGATTAAAAAGCATATCGGGCGATAAAATAAATGCTATCTTAAGCGCCGTAGAAATGAATTTTAAAAAGCTGCTTAAACGGGTAGATTATTTTTTACGCTTCTTTTTTAAATACAGATTTAATACTGCTCAAAACTTAACTTTATTGCTTTTACTTTTTATAACTATATTTTAACTTTAAGCATTGCGAAAATTAAAATTTTTATCCGTCGCCGAAATCAAAAAAAAATTTATTTATATAAAAAGCCGTTTATATCGGCATAACCTATCCCAAACGCCTCGGCCACCCCCTTATAAGTAACCTTTCCTTTTACTACGTTGGCTCCCGCTTTTATCTCTTCATTTTCAATCATAGCTTTTCGCCAGCCTTTATTTGCAATCTCTAAAGCATAGGGCAAGGTAGCGTTTGTAAGCGCCATTGTAGAGGTTTTAGCTACGGCTCCGGGCATATTTGCCACGCAGTAGTGAATAATGCCGTCAACCGTATAAATAGGATCCGTATGAGTAGTAGGTTTTGAAGTTTCAAAGCAACCGCCCTGATCAATTGATACGTCAACTAATACCGATCCTTTTTTCATTTGTTTTAACATGTCGCGGGTTATCAGCTTGGGAGCCTTTGCTCCGGGTATAAGCGCCCCGCCGATTATAACGTCCGCTTTTTTAAAAAATTGTTCAAAATTAACAGGATCAAACATAATGGTAAAACAGTTGGAAGGCATAACGTCATTTAAATACCTTAAGCGTTCCTGATTTTTATCGAAAATATATACCAAAGCGCCAAGCCCCGAAGCCATTTTTGCGGCGTTTATGCCTACGGTTCCGCCTCCGACTATTAACACGGTAGCGGGCTTAACTCCGGGAACCCCGCCGATTAAAACCCCGGAGCCTCCGTAAGAGGTTTCAAGATATTTTGCCGCCTGATGAATTGACATTCTGCCGGCAATTTCGCTCATAGGTTTTAATAAAGGAAGGGAGCCGTCCTTTTTTTGAATTGTTTCGTAAGCAATACTTACAGAATCGCTTTTTATAAGAGCTTCGGTAAGTTTTTTTTCGGCTGCAAGATGTAAAAAAGTAAATACTATTTGATCGTTTTTGATCAAATCATACTCTTGCGGCAAAGGCTCTTTTACATGCATTATCATATCGGCGCTGGCAAAAATATCTTTTGCTTCGGCTACTATTTCGGCGCCGGCTCTAATATATTCGACGTTTTGAAATCCGCTTCCTTTACCCGCATTGTTTTCCGCCAAAACCGTATGCCCGTTTTGTTTCATTAAATCTGCTCCCGCCGGCGTCATAGCCACTCTATTCTCTTTTTCTTTAATCTCTTTTAAAATTCCTATAATCATTGTTGCCTCCTTTTTTAAAAAGCGTCGCGCAATCTCTTATCTTAATCCGTAGCCGCATTATATAATGCGCCCAAAAACTGAACATTAAAAAGGAGATATGCTCAAATAGGAAGTAAGTAAAGCAAAAAAAGGAGCGTAAAATGAAAAAAAGTAGAAGAAGTAATAAAGAGATTGCCTTGACTTTTATCTATTTTTACGTTTGAATTTTTCGGGCGTTTTAAAATAAACAGGCTTAAAACCTAAATTCGAAAAAGCTAATACCAAAAACGACCGAATAAGAGGACAATAGCATAACAATAATATGGAACTATTCCCCTCTTTTTTCCTGTAATTTCAAATAAAAGGAAAAATCTTTTAATTATTTACGGGATTTAAACCTTTAAAGGTTCAACAATATTGACAAGCAAACTAACTCTTATTATATTAAGCCAATTTCCTTACAAAGGAAAGCGCCGTTATTAAAAATATTTAAACGTAAAAAAAATGATTATAAAAATAACAAAGGGGTTTCTCTCTTTGCTTGAAATAACGGAATAAAATTTTTGTTTGTCCTTTTGACGAACATATCGGGGAGAAATTTCATAATCAGAATATAAATAAAGGAAGATATATTATGGGAAAAAATATAATAGAAATAAGCGACGAGAATTTTGAAGCTGAAATTTTAAAATCGGATAAGCCCGCTCTGGTGGATTTTTGGGCTCCTTGGTGCGGACCTTGCAGAGCGATAGGACCTATAGTGGAAGAACTTGCCGAAGTTTACGGAGATAAAATAAAGTTTGCCAAATGTAATGTTGACGATAGCCCTATAACCCCTTCAAAATACGGAATCAAAGCGATTCCTACGATTATTTTTTTTAAAGACGGAAAAAATGATTTTCCTGTTACGGGAGTCGCGTCTAAAGCAGATTTGGAAAAAAAGATAAAAGAACTTTTATAGGATTAAAAGAATTATGATAAAACCGGATTACGATCTTGTTATAATAGGCGGAGGACCTGCCGGATTAACTGCGGGCATATATGCTATGCGGGCAAAATTAAACTGCCTTCTTATAGAAAAAACGGTTACGGGAGGCTCCGCTCTTATTACGGACTGGATAGAAAATTATCCCGGATTTCCGGACGGAATATCAGGATATGATCTAACCGACAGATTTACAAAACAGGCAAAGCATTTTGGTTTGAAAATAGAAAACAAAGCGGCGAAAGAGCTATGGCTTGACGACGGTTTAAAGAAGATTTCAACGGATAAAGGTATCATAACTGCGGCGTCTGTTATTGTAGCGACAGGAACTTCTCCGAAAAAACTCGGAATAGAAGGAGAAAAATCATTTTATGGAAAAGGGGTTTCCGCTTGCGCAACCTGCGACGGACCTTTTTTTAAAAATAAAGTAGTAGCCGCTATAGGCGGAGGGGATAGCGCTGTTCAGGAAAGCCTTTTTTTAACCAAATTCGTTAAAAAGGTTTTGCTTATTCATAGACGGGACAGTTTAAGAGCGACAAAAATATTGCAGGAAAGAGCATTTAAAAACGATAAAATAGAAATATTATGGGATACTATTCCTAAAAAAATATTCGGTAAAGACTCGGTTGAAACGCTTACCGTTCAAAACCTTAAAACAGAAGAGATAAAAGATTTATCTATAGACGGATGCTTTGTTTTTGCCGGAACAAACCCTAATAATGACTTTTTGGTCGATACTGTTAAAAAAAACGAAAACGGCTTTATTTATACGGACAAAAACATGGAAACCTCCGTAAAAGGATTGTTTTGCGTCGGAGACGCAAGGCAAACCCCTTTACGTCAAATAGTAACTGCGGCGGGAGACGCCGCAATAGCGGTTATAGGAGCGGAGAAATATATTGAAAACTTTTATGAAGAATAATAAATTTGCGGCTATTATTTTTGCGTGCTTAATACTATGTTTAGGCTGTAAAAAGATCAATTTCAACCTTTTTGGCAGCGACGATTACGAAAAAATAGCGTCCGAATTAATCTATGACGGAATGCAGAATTACAAAGACGAAGATTATAAGGAAGCGCTTGAAAATTTTCAGAAGTTACAAGATATGTATCCGTTTCATAAGCAGGCGATACTTGCCGAATTAAAAGAAGCGGATTCTTATTATCAGCTTGGAAAATATGACGACGCCGTAATGGTTTATGAAGAGTTTGAAACTCTTCATCCGAAAAATGAAGCTATACCCTATGTGGTATATCAGCAGGGGCTTTGTCATTTCGAGCAAATAAAAACTTCGGACAGAGATCAAGCCTCCGCTTATAAGGCGATTGAAATTTTTGAAAGAGTAAAATCTAACTACCCAAATACCGAGTATGGGAAAAAAGCGGATAATCTTATAATGCAATGCCTTAAAAGTATTGCCAACCACGAATTATATGTTGGAAAGTTTTATTTTAAAGCTAAAAATTATAAAGCCGCATTAAACCGCTTAAAAAGAGTCGTCTCCAATTTTCCGGACAAAGGAACTCATCACGAGGCGATGCTGTATATAACCGAATGCGAAAACAAGCTTAAAAAAAAAGAACTTAAAAATAATAAAAAGGAGCAAAAATAAAAATGTCAAAAGAATGCGCAATATGCGGTAAAAAACATAAATCCGGCAACAACGTAAGCCATGCCCACAACAAAACAAAACGTAGATTTAATCCGAATTTGCAAAACGTTAAAGCTCTTTTGGATAACGGACAGGTAAAAAAGATATTAGCCTGCACAAACTGCATAAAATCAGGCAGAGTCGTAAAATCGGCATAAAAAAAGAATTCTTCGCTTCGTTCGAAATGACGGTTTTTTTGCTCGTCATTTCGACAAGCGCAACCGGAGCGCTTTAATAAAAAACCTTCATTAAAAACAATCCTTTTGCGGAAACGGTTTTTCCCGCAAGGCTTCTATCCTTTGACTTTAAAATTTTTTTGAATTCTTCAGGCGTTCTTTTTCCCGTCCCCACTTCAATAAGGGTTCCTACAATGTTTCGCGCCATGTATCTTAAAAAGCCATCCCCTTCTAATTCAAAAATAATATATCCGCCCCCCTCTTCATATATTTTGGCGTTTAAAATAGTTCTTACGCTGCTTTTTTTGGGACTTCCGGATCCTTCAAATGCGCTAAAATCGTAAGTTCCCAATATAAAATTTAACGCCGCTTTCATCCTAACGATATCCAGCCGTTTTGTTATATGTAAAAAATAGTCTCTGTTTATTGCGCGGCGTATAGGGCTATTTAATACCCTATAATGATAAACTTTTGATTTTGCGCTATATCGCGCATGAAAGTCATACTTTTCAATACTGCATTCTACAATAACAATCTGTTTTGGTAAAATGGCGTTTAAGCCTTTTTGCAAAGCTTTGCATTCTAATTTAGTATCCGAAAAAAAGGAGGCGGTTTGTCCGTAAGAATGAACCCCCGCGTCCGTTCTGCCGGTTCCGGCTATAGTTACATCTTTACATGTTATTATTTTTAAAGCCTTTTCAATTTCTTCTTGAATTGTTTTTGCTGATTTTTGTTTTTGCCATCCTTTATATAAGGTTCCGTCATATTCTATTACTATTTTAAAATTTCGTTTCATATGCATTATAATTCTTATTATGATGTTTTTTTAAAAGGCTTTCTATGGCAAAAAAGGGAGCGGTTTAATCTTTTCATTTTATTCTTATATTGTTTAAACCTGTTTTAATGCGGAATGCAATTTTTTGATTAACTCTTAAAACTTTTTGTATATCTTCTATATTTGCATTTTTAATTTTTTTTACGCTTTTGTAATGTTTTAAAAGCAAAGCTTTTCTTTTAGCGCCTATTCCGTATATGTTGTCTAACATTGAGGTTATGCTTTTACGCTTTCTTACGTTTCTGTGAAATGAAACCGCAAATCTATGAGCTTCGTCTCTTACTTGCTGCAATAAAAATAGCGCCTGTTTGTTTGCGCCGAAATTTATCGGATTCGCTCTTAAATGTTTGTATATTTTATCTTGAATCTCCCTTTTTGTTTCATCTTTTTTGGCAAGCGCTACAACTTGAAATTTATCTTTTATTCCGAGTTGTTCAAGAATTGCCTCCGCCGTATTTAGCTGCCCTTTTCCGCCGTCTAATATTAACAGATTAGGAAATGGCATATCTTTTTTTCGCATTGCAAATCTTCTTTTCAACACCTCTTCCATACAGGCGTAATCGTCATTTTTGTCTGCTTTTATCTTATATTTTCTGTAGGCTTTTTTGTCGGGTTTCCCATTTGTAAAAACTGCCATGGCAGATACGGCGCTTGTTCCGGATATATTGGAATTATCAAAGCATTCTATGCGCTTGGGGATATTTTCTATTTTAAGTATCTCTTTTAATTTTATCAGATTGTTTGCTATGTTTTTGTCTGAAGTAAGTTGCTGTTTTAGCGTCTCTTGAGCGTTTGTAACGGCTCGTTTTATAAGTTCCGCTTTATCCCCTTTTATAAACCGTAATATTTTAATTTTTTTATTTCTTACATTAAAAAGGATTTGTTCATGCATTTTTTTTTCTTTAAGAATTATGGGTATTAATATCTGTTTTGGAACAAACGGGGCTTTTTCATAATATTGTATTATAAAGGATGATAATAGCTCCTGTTTTTGATATATGGTATTATTGAATTCAAAGCGTTTTGTTCCTACAAGTCTGCCCGCTCTTATATAGAGTAAGATTATTATATATAAATCCTGATCTCCGGCTATTCCTATAACGTCTCTGTCTATGAGGTCGGTATTTGATATTAGTTGTTTTTCCAGAGTTTTTTCTATTGCAATTTTTCTATCTCTTAATTGCGCCGCTTTTTCATATTTTCTTAATTGCGCCGCTTTTTGCATATCGCATGTTATTTTTTTTATAAGATCCGGGGTTTTTCCTTTTAAAAATAGTATGGTCTCTTCGACTATGCTATCATATTCCCGTCCGGAAATTCTATCTTCGCAGGGCGCAAAGCATATGCCCATTTGAAAGTTTAAACAGGCTCTTTTTCTAATTTCTATTTTTTGGGGGTTGCATTTTCTTAATTTAAAATGTTTATCTATAAATTTTAATGTTCGCTTTACAGCGGAAGCGGAGGCAAAGGGACCAAAGTATATTGCGCCGTCTTTTTTAATTTTTCTTGTTATTGCAAGGCGGGGCCATGCATTGTTAATATCTAACTTTAGGCAGGGATAGCGCTTGTCGTCTTTTAATATTACGTTGTATTTAGGCTTGTAGCGTTTGATCAGGTTAGATTCTAATATTAACGCTTCCTGTTCCGTTTTTGTAAGGATAACTTCAAAATCGGATATTTTTTTTATGAGTAATTTTGTTTTTCGGTCATGCTTTGTCGAATTATTAAAATATGAGGATAATCTTTTTTTTAAGTTTAAAGCTTTGCCTACATATATTACAACCTCGTTTTCCTCCTTCATCAGATAAACGCCGGGCATATCCGTTATATTTTTTAATTTTTCGGTTATGTTTTTTAAGGCTTTCACTTGTTTAAATTTTGCGGCATAATAAAGCTTTTTATTATCTAATAAGAAACAGTCGTGATTTTTTCCGGTTCAATATTTTTAATAACCGGCGTTTCCGCAATCAGATCGTATGCGAGGTTGCATGCCGTTTTTGCTATGGTTTTTCTTGCGGATATAAAGCTGTCTTCCATAAATCCGGGCTTCCATTTAAATGTATGCAGCTCGTCTGATGTCGCTAATAATGAGCATACCTTAATCTTTTTAAATTTTCCCGCGGAAAAAAGAGCGGAAGCTTCCATTTCTACCGCTTTTGCCCCTTTTTTCTGATATTTTTTTACTTTTTTTATTGTTTCCCTATATATTGCGTCCGCCGTCCATATATCCGTTTTCTGATATTTTTCTCCGCTCTCAATTAAGGATTTTTCAATGCCTTGTAAAAGGTAAGCATCCGGAAAAGAAACCTCTTTTCCGCCGTAATCTTTAGATGTTCCTTCGTCTATGTATGCTGATTTCGGCAAGATTATGTCGCCTATTTTTACATCTTCGGATATCGAGCCGCACCATCCGATAAATATTATCTGTTTTACTCCGTATAAAATTAATTGTTCCAGAAGCATAACGGCATAAGGAGCGCCTACAAAGGGACCGATTACGGATATGTTTTTAAATTTTTGGGTTCCAATATAGATTCTGCTTATATCGAAATGCTTTTTTTTAGACATATCCGCTTTTAATGCGTTGCATACGGTATAAAGATCCGGCAATGTCGCGGTCATTAAGGCGACCGGAGCAAGAAGCGGCATTTTTCTGCTTCTTATCGGGCTTACTATAGGGTTATCCGAGTTTTCGGAATTCATTTTTTATTTATCCGTTTCTTATTATTCGGATGAGGCTTGGGAGGTTATCTCCTCTTTTACTTCGTCTATAATATCGTAAAGCCATAGCACATCTTCTACGGTCAGTCTTCCCGCTTTTATAAAGCTTGGCTGTTCGCTATTTTTTTTTTTAACGGCTCTGGGCCCTATCTGAACTTTTGCCTCTCCTTTACCGTATCTATTTATAGATACGGTAAGTCCGGTCTCTTCGCATTCCCATTTTTTTAATATTTTATCTTTTGAAGCGTCAAATGGCATTTTGTTCTCCTTTTGGTTTGTTTTATGCTTGTTCCGAGTTTATCATTTTTCTTTTTAATTCTGTTCCCCCTCCGAATTTGCCTAACGAGCCGTCGGATTTTGTTACTCTATGACAAGGGATTATTATAGGAAAAGGATTGTTTGCCAAAGCGTTTCCTACGGCGCGATAGGCTTTGGGTTTTTTTACTTCTCCCGCTATATCTTTATACGAGCAGGTTTCGGAAAAAGGGATTTCCGCGGTTTTTAAAAGAACCTTTTTATAAAAAGGAGGTTGGTTATTTAAATCTAACGTCTCCAAATCTATTTTTATAGGGGTTTTATTATCAAAGTAGTTTTTAATTTCGGAAGCGATTTTTTTTGCTTTTGCATTCTTGTTATCTTGAATGGATTCAATCTTCGAGAAAATTTTTTCAATATTTTTTTGAGGCAACAAAATTTGCTTTAAAACAAACGGCGTTTTTGTAAAAAGAATGCCGCAATATCCGAACGACGTTTTTATAATAAGATGATACAGCATAATAAATCTCCGGAATCGATTATGGATGGATATAAAAGAGAATGCAAGCGCTAAAGAGATTTCCCCCTTATGTTGAAATAACGGGAAGCAATCTTTTTTATTAGCATTTTTAATGGTTCTTTTACGGCAAAATGTTAAGGCGCGCCGTAAGGAAAAATTTAATAATAACGGTATAAACAAATAAAAAACCGTAATTATCGGAAGTATAAAAACTTGCCGATAATTACGGTCGGTCAAAAATATATTAATCTTCTTCTATTGTGATAGCGTTGGTTTCGCAAACTTCTACGCAACTTTCGCAACCAAGACATTCTTCCGCATTTACAGGAACCGATTTTTCGTCCTGCATTTCAAATACTTCTACGGGACATACGTCAACGCATTCTTCGCATCCTTCGCATTTTCCGGCGTCAACTATTGGATTAAAAGCCATTTTGTCTCTCCTTTCGCTTTTTTAAAAATATATAAAAATTTAAATATTACAAGTCTCTATCATAGAGCATATTTTTTTAAAAACATCGCTTAATCTTAAAATTCCGACAATTTTATTATCTTTTTCAGCCGCAGTTACAAGGATAGAGTGATGTTTTCCCATTAAAAAATGATGAATACCATGGTCTAATGTTTTATCTTCCTTTATATACTCTCCTTCGGAAGGAGTGTACATAAAATCTTTTACTTTTTTAGCAGAAGCTTTTTTACAAATATCATCCAAGGGTTTATTCCAAAAATCATATTGCGAGCGAATAGATTCTAAAAAGCCCGAGTCAATATAGCCGCCGGATAATTTTTCAATTTCGCTTGCGTTTTCAATATATTTAGGCTCTAAAGCCTTTAATATATCAAACTGACTTAATTTGCCTACAATCTCTCCGCCGCTGCCTAACACAAGAACCGACCTAAAAGCATATTTGTTTTTAGTATAAGAATTTTGGGCTTTTTTCAATGCCATAACCGCTTCAAAAAGAGTAGCGTCTTCCGAAACGGAAGCATACTCCGATATAGGTATCATTATATCTTTTACATAATAATTCTTCATAAAATCCTCCCATTAAGCTCGTTAAAAGGCTTATTTTCAAAAAACTTCCATTATCTTAATTAAAAACTTGCGTCAAGTTATATTATTATTAATTTTTAGCCCAATTTATATGTTTTAAAAAAGGCTTGCCAGTTATTTAAAAATAGTTATAAATAAACTTTATTGATAAAAAAAGCTTTAAATTTAAGGTTTTCTATTTTAAAGGGCAAATTATGATAAATAAATATTTTATAAAAAAAATAATAAAATCCTCCTTGCTTTATATGTTCGGTATTTTATCTTTATTGATATTTGTTTTTTCGGCATTTTACCCTTTTATTTCGTCTGCTCAAAACGGTTCTATTCCGTCTGTTTTTTTGCCGGAAAAGGAGTTTATGTTCGGAGCGCTTCCGGAAGGAATAAGCATATCTCATAAGATTGCCATAGAAAACAGGGGAGACGCTACTCTTGAAATATATAAAATTTCAGGCGGATGAGCTTCGATAACGGTTGTTTCCTCTCCGAAACAGATTCCTGCCGGCGGCAGAGATAAAATTGAAATAGATATTTCCACTTACGGCAATGCGGACAAAAACGTTCAAAACGATTTGATTATTGAAACAAACGATTTAAAAAATCCGAAATTACGCTTTACCGTAAAAGGAGATGTGGAAAAGGTAGCCGACATAAGCGCTCATGTCGTCAAATTTGTAGGAGAGCCGGAACAGGATTTTAAATCCGTAGTAAAAATTACCCCGAAAAAAAAATATAATTTTAAAATTACGGATGTAAAAACGGATTCTAATAATATTAAGCTGTTTTTGAATTATAATGATAATAATAAAGGGTATGAGTTATCGATTAAAAATATAAAGAAAACCGAAGGGGAATATTTCGACGCTATTACGTTAAAGACAGATAGCAAATATATGCCGGAAATACCTATAAGAGTTTACGGCAATATTTTTAAAAAAATAAAGCCGCTTAATTAAAAAATTCTAACTGCAAAAAATAATACGGGGTTTATTTGCGTAGCGGCTCTTGCCGTAGAGGAAACAATTTTCGGATGGTTTTGCGTTAAGACAAAGCCGAAAATCCGAGACGGCAAGCAAAAAGCGAAGCAAACAAACTCCGCTATTGCCGACAGGTTGAGCGCTTACGCTTTATTAGGTTTTTCAACATCGACTAAATAGAATTTAATCTTTAAAAAAACGATAAAAATTTGCCGAATAACAAAGCGCTTTAAGGGTTAAAAAAAAAATTTAACTTTTGAACAAGGCAAGCTTTAAAAAAGGAAAAGATATGAATAATAATATAAAGGTAGTAGCCTTTGACTGCGACGGCGTTCTTTTTGATACAAAAGAAGTAAATCGTATGTATTACAATAACGTATTGAAATATATGGGAATACCCCCGCTTACTCCGGAACAGCTCGATTATGCCCATATGCAAACGGCTCATGCGGTGCTTAGAACTTTTTTTAAAGATGAAAATAGCTACAATAAAGCCGACGCCTTCCGAACTGCTATGGATTATACCCCTTTTGTCGGCTATATGAAAATAGAGCCGTTTTTAAAGACTCTTTTGAAAAAATTAAAGCCAAAATATAAGCTTGCAATAGCTACAAACAGAACAAATACAATGCCTACGGTGCTTAAAGAATTCGGGCTTGAGCAATATTTCAATTATGTAGTATGCGCGTTAGACGTAAAAAACCCGAAACCGGATCCGGAACAGCTTTATAAGATATTAGATTTTTTTAAGGTTGAACCAAAGCAGGTAATCTATATAGGAGATGCGGAAACAGACGAAAAAGCCTCTTATGCCGCAGGGGTTCCTTTTGTAGCTTATAATAATAAAAATCTTAAAGCCGATTTTTATATAAGCCAATTAAACGAAATGGAAAATATTATAGGAGTATAACTTAAAAGCTTTTGCGCAACCTTTTATTTACTGATTTCCAAGCCCGTTTTGCGCTCCGCAATCCGGGCAGCTCCAAGTAATTCCGTTGCAAGACAAACTCCAAAAGTTTTCCTCCATACAAGCCTGACATATGGCAAAACCGCACCTACAGCGCCAGTAAAAAACATCCTCTTTTTTGCAGCAGCTGCAATGCTTTGGTTTGTTTATTAAACGCTTTTGTCTATAAGAAGATATTGCCACGATTTTTCCTTTTGCTTATTTTTTTGGTTACGCTTATATAGCCTGATTACTATAAATTGATTGTAAAAGTATGCCATAAAGAATGCTTAAGATAAGGATATGTCCGAAGCATATGCTTATTACTCAGTCCAACAAATCTTTTGAAATCATTTTATTGAAATCTATCTATATTTTAAGGATTAAAAATTTGAGATTAAAGTTTTTATACGACTTGAAGATTAAAAAGTTTTATTTATCGATCAAAGATATTTTTAAAAGGTTTTTTATCTCCTCTTTTGTAAAGTAACGCCATTTGCCTTTTTTAAGCTCTTTTAACAAAATATTAGCAAATCTTATACGTTCTAACTTAATTACTCTGTATCCGAGCGCCTCCATCATTTTTCTTATTTGTCTGTTTCTCCCCTCTTTTAAAGTTATAGAAAAAGAGTTTGCGGAAATTCTTTCGATTTTCGCTTTTCTTGTTTTAACTCCGCCGATTACGATTCCTCTTTCAGTTTTTAAAAGATCGGAATTTGCAATAGGTTTTTCTACTGTTGCTTCATATTCCTTTTCGTGATCAAAAGAAGGGTGTAAAAGTTTATGATGAATAGAGCCGTTGTTTGTTAAAAGAATAAGTCCGCAGGAATCTTTATCAAGTCTTCCGATCGGATATACCCGCTCCTTAATTTTAATAAGGTCCAAAATAGTTTTGCCCCCCCGTTTATCCTTACAAGCGGATAAATAGCCGGTAGGCTTATTTAAAGCGATATATAGCATTGTTTTTGAAATAACCGCCGGCGCCCCTTTATATTCGACTCTATCCTTATCAGATTCCACTTTAACTCCCAATTCCAAAACAACGGAGCCGTTTACTTTTACAAATCCGTTTAATATACTTTTTTCAGCTTCTCTTCTGGAGCATATTCCGGCTTGGGATAGATATTTTTGAAGACGCATTAACGGCATAATTTTTTTGTAACCTTATAGGCGCGACTATTTCGCTTTCCGCCGGTTTTCCCGAACTTTTCCATAAAACTTTGACTATAACCATATTTACCTCCGACTTTATCAATCGAAAGTATTTATTATATCCCGCTTTCTTCCAATTATCCTTATCTTTTACGCCGGCGAAATCTCTTAATAAAAATATAAAAGATAATTCGTCGAATAACAAAGCAATCTATCCGGCAAGCTTTTCTTCAAGCTGCTCTGCGAAAGCCTCAACCTTTGTTTTTGTCTGCTCGTCCGAAACAAGTCTTAAATCATTTAAATCTCCGTTAATCGTAATATAAGGCAGCCCCGTATCTTTTTCTATTCTTTGAGGCATTCCGTAACGGCAGTTAGAATTATTCGGACAGGTTTTTGCGTCATGATAAATAATTCCGTCCGCCTTAAAGAATTTTGTCATATCCTTAATATATTGTTCTTTATAATCTTCGGATCTTGCAATAAATAAAGAGGTATAAGCCTTTGCCATACTCTCAAAAGGTTTATTGACGTCAAAATCTTTAAATATCCAGCTATTGCAATAAGTGGAGGCTACAATACAGACTTTAAGGCTTTTAAACAGTTCGGAATGACTTCTAAGTCTTCCCCATACCGGCATGCCGTCCCAATAAATTCTATATTTTTCGTTTGGAATTCGTCCTTCCTTATTTTCAACCTTTTGATTAAGCTCCTCTACAAATTTTTCATAGCAAATATTTGTCTCTTCTGTTCCCCTTCCCACAACAGCGGCTCCCATAAGGGTAACGGAATCAAAAAAGCTTATCGGAGAAGGAATTGTCGCGGCGGAATTTAAAATAGTTTCCCACAATTCGGAACATTTAACGGATAAGGAAATTACCTGTTTTAAAAAATCAATATCTAATTTTTTGCCGGAAACTTTTTCCAAAGGTTTTACAAGGTCTTGAATTTGTAGCGCTATGGAAGGAATATGAGATTTAGTTACGTCCGTTACGCAATTATAAGTGTTTATACCTATTGCCGGAACATTATAATGCCGCCCATACCAGCAAAACCAATCTTGAACGTCTCTACATTGATTTGTATTATAAACCAAAATATCCGGCGCGGGCGGGCTTTTAATGGTTTTATAAGCCTTTTCCAAAGGGGTAACCCCCGCAAGATAAGCTCCTATATCCGAGGTAAGATAAGAGCAAATGTCCGGCGAATACCCTATTGCATTTGCTTTTGGAATAAAATCCGCCGCGGTTTTAGAGGCTCCTATCATAGCGGAATGAGTTTCCGGAAAATATACTAAAAAGCCTAATGCTCGCAACAGTTCCGCGGGACCAGTGCTTGTGCACCAAGCAATTTTTTTAGATTTTGTTTTTGACGCTTCGTCAAGTTCGTAATAGTAATCCGCCATAAATTTATTTAATACGGACGCGCTTTTAAGTTTTTTACTCATATTTCCCCCTCTTATTATGTAAAATAAAAAAGTCTCTTTTTTTCGGCTATTTGTATATTTATTCCTTTATGTTGGCAAGAATTTAAAATATTCGATACTAAAAAGTATAACACATATTATAATTATTATAAATTTTAAGATAAAATTTCCATTATTAACAAAATGTTTTTAATCGCAAAAAGATTTGTCGGACTGAGTAATAAGCGTATGCCGATTTAAATCAATTCGGCTATGTCCGAGTTTGTTTCATAGACAACAAGAGCCGCTACGCAAATAAACTTTGGACATAGCCTTTTTTAAGCATTCTTTATGGCATACTTTTACAATCAATTTATAGTAATCAGGCTATAAGTTATTTTTACTTGTCATTTCGACGAGCAAAGCGAGGAGAAATCCCTTAGGGTCTGTTGACATTTTCGGAATAACAGCTTGAAATACCATCGCAATCTTGTAAGTTATTTTTTTTTACATATAAAAGTAATAACGAGATTGCGATGGTTCGACTAATGCT
>JAFDMD010000116.1 GCA_019306185.1 Deltaproteobacteria bacterium | reverse complement strand
CAGGTTTTAACATAGACATCAGGGCAGATATTGACCTACTCATAAGCGAAAGTCAAAAGGTCCAAACAATAACAAAGCCATCGTCCATAGCCGCAGGCAAAGACATAACAATGACAAGCGGTGAGGATACCCAAATAACCGGAGCAAAAATAACCGCAGGCAACGCAGTAAAAATAACAGCGCAAGATAAAACAACAGAGCAAACCAATCAAAAATATGCCCATGCAATACCCTCGCATAACAAAGAATTTTGTTCGTTTACAAGGCATGCGAAAATTTTAACCGCAGGAATACATATAGTATTTCGAGGATTAAAAAAAAAATTCAACACCGCAAACGGGCAAACTACGAAGTTATGCGCCGAAATTTCGCCGGATAACAAAGCGGTTTGTTCAGTTCGCAAAGCTTGCGAAATTTTTAACCGCAGGCTTATTAATAATAAGTCGAGGATTAAAGTTTGTTACCCAACGCTTTTTTCTATAATTTTTATCTCATCTTCGGTTAAATCGTAAAGCTTATAAACAAGTTTATCTATTTGGTTTTCTAATTGGGTTGTGTCTGCTTTGGGGTTAGCTTTTTTGATTGATAGAATTTTATTAACTATTTTTTCAATTGCTTCCTGCTGTTTTTGCGTAGGCTCTTTAATGGGCAGCTGTTCTATTTTATATTTTTTCCAACGGTTAGTTCCCATACCGGTAGTAGTTCCGATTAGATTGAAATACCATACGGAAACTTTTGAATTTAAAATTGCCAGCAAAAATTTTAAATTTTCGCCTGTCATTAAAAAGGTTGTTGCCTCCGCGTAATAATTATTATTATCAAAGGCAAATTTGGGTTTATCCGAAATTTCGCCCCAAATAATTTTGGGTTTTTCAAAATCATTTAAATAAGCGCAGTTACGAAGATTTGACCAATGGTCTCCCTTATCATAACGTTGTTTGATTGTTGATAAAAAACCTTTAAAATATTTGTAAATGGAAGGAAAATCATTTTTTACGTCAATTCGCTTTAATTCGCTTGATTTGAGTCCATTATGAGAATTAATTAAATAAAGATTATTGAAGTTATAACTATACTTTTGCAAGTTTCGTCCTCGTAATATCGGTTTAATGATTTCGGCATTTTTTGGATCAAGCTTTATTAATTCGTTTTTCTTTGTTTCATCTATTATAAAGGCTTCATTGTAGCCTGTTTTTATACCGAAGTTGATTCTTATATCAAACTTTTTTAAAGGTTTGGTTCCTTTTTCGATTTTTAATTTTAATAATCCTGATTCTTTGTCGCCTATAAACCATTCCGAAGTTTTAGGAACGGCAAACTCGAATTTGTTATTTTTAAAATAATCGGATAAAGATGAGCCTAATTTATAGTCTTTTGAAAGATTAACCGCAAAAAAGGAATTTTTTAAAGCCTTTTTTTGTAATGTAATAATATTAGATTCAACGGTCGCCTCTTCAAACACTTGAATGTCTTCGATGTTTAATAAGGATATTGGTTGAAGATTTTCGACAAAGTAGCTTTTTAATTTATCCCCGTATATAGAACGTTGCCAAGAATTAGAAGTAATATAGGTTAAATATCCGTTTGCTTTTATTATTCGCCCTGCAAGTTCATAAAACAAACAATAAATATCTGCGCCTTTGGAATATGTTTGATATCCGGATATTGAAAAATAATCGGACTGCTTTTTTATTTTTGCCAAAGATATATAAGGCGGGTTGCCTATAACCATATCAAAGCCTTTAAAACTTCCGTTATCATTTAATACTTCCGGAAATTCATAACGCCATTCAAAAGCGTTTTGAAATATTTTGTTAGATTTTATCGCTTTAATATCGGCTTCTAACTTTTCTTTTTTTTCGGTAATTTTCGCAACCTTTTTGTTAAAATCCTCCTTATCCTCTTTGCTCATTTCAAAAAATTTCCTTTTGCTCTCTTCAAGAAGCAAATCGCCGTTCAGTTTTTTCAACCTTTTTTCTTTCGGGTCGCTTGATAAAATTTCGCTTCTAAAATCTTCTTTAATATCCTCAATCAGCTTTTCCGCCCCTCGCTTCTGCTCTTTACTTTCCGCGTTTCTATAGTTTGCAACCGCAATTTTGTAAGAATCTATGTTGTATTTGCTTTTTCTTAATGCTCTGCTTAAATCTGCGTTTATTGCAAAACGGCTTACCAAAGAGTTTCCGCATTTTATGTTGATGTCTATGTTAGGAAGGGTTTCTAACTCGCGGTTTTGTTTGTAATAGGCGTTTTTTAATAGCTCGATCCATAAACGCAAACGGCATATTTTTACAGAATTAGGGTTTATATCCACTCCGAAAAGACAGTTTTCTATTATTGTCTGTTTTTCGTAAAAAAGGGTTTCTTGAACGCGGCGGCTTTCTTTATTTTTATAATGATACTCAAATAGTTTCCCGTTTTCGTCCGTTATAATTAATTCGTCGTTTTCTACTTCTATGTTGTATTCTTTTAAGCGCCTTCCTCTGCTGTCTTGCAAAATTTCCAAATTATGTTTTACCGCAATTATTTCATTTAGGGCGGAAACTAAAAAATGCCCGGAACCTACCGCAGGGTCGCATATTCTTATGCTGTTTATTATTTGATTTGCTTTGTTTCTATGTTCCGGGCTGTTTTCTATTTTGTTGTAAATATCGTCAAGGTTTTTGCAATTCCATTTTTTTACTTGGTTAAATTTTTCAATAATGGTTTTTCTAACGGTTTGGCGGCACATGTACATTGTAATAAAACCGGGAGTAAAAAAGGAGCCGTCTTTGTATCCGTTTATTTTTTCGAATATTAATCCCAAAACCGAAGCGTTTATAAGGGTTTTGTTTTCCTCTTGTATTGCTTCCGCGCCTTCGCTTGCAAAATCGTAAGCGTCTAAAAAATTAAATAGATATGTTAAGGCGGATAGCTCGCCTGTGAGTTTGTCGCCTTTGTTATTTTTAAGAACGGTTGTTGAAATTATCGGGATTTTTTTATTGCCGTTTAAATTACTTATAAATAGGGTTGTTTGCTCCAGCTCGGTAGGCTCGAAAAGGGAGCTGTTTAAATAGGGTATTTTTTCAAACTTTTGTTTTATATCCTCGTTTCTTGCGTCTGTTTTTTTTGCCAGCGCTGAAAAAAAGAGTTTGTCTATGTCGTTGTAATTTTTTATTTTTTTTATGTTGCAAAACGCGTAAGATTGGTCGCCTTTATTATAGGCAATAAGCTGCGCCTCTAATAGTTTTAAAAATAGAATTCTGTTTATCCATGTAATAGATAATTCAAGCCCTATGTTAAATAAACGTTCTTGTTGGGTATTGCCGAATTTATCCGGCTCGCTTAATCGGCTTATTTTGTCTAAACTTTCAAGCTGTATTATGGCGTCTTCTAATATGGCGCCGGAATGTCTTTTTCCTTTTTTGTTTCGTTGGATTAGTTTTTTATTTTTTTGTTTGGTTTCGGATAAGCCTATAATATGTAATAGCTCGGCGTAAAACTTTTTATCTAAGCTATTGCTGTCGTTTGCAAACGGAAGTTTTAAAAGATGTCGGGGAGATAAAATTTTAAATAAGGAGATTAATCTATCCTCATCTTTTTGATTTTCGCCGGTAAGAAGGTTTTGATAGTCATTAAGATTAAAATAGGTAAATTTTATTTCGGTTTTTATGTCGTCGATAAACGGCGCGGCAATTTCTTTGTAAAAAAAATCGGTTTTAGAGTCGATTAGCCTTTTGTCTTCAAAGTCTTTAAATGTTTTTTCTAACTTGTCGTTTTTAAAAAACAGACTCTCAAACTCAACCGCGTCAAAAATGAACCATTCGTTTATGTTTGTAATAATAAGATGTTTTATTTGGATGTTGTTGTTGGCAATGCGCTCTCTTAAATAATAAAGCGTTAACTCCTGAAAAGCCTTTGCGTTTATATTTTGGGTTGTAATCATTTCGGCTTTATTTGTAGGCTTTTTTACTTCAAATATTACGCCCGCAGAACTATCGGAATTGTTTCCGTTATAAATTACAAGATCGTTGCGTCCTTTGGTATTTATAAAATGATTGTTTTCGTAATAGGTATTTTTTAAAAAATCGGAAAGAAGATTTTTATGAAATTCTTCGGTCTCGGCTTTGTTTATTCTTTTAAGCAGGGTATTAAGGTTGGTTTTAAAATTTTCTATTTCGGCTCTGCTTGGTTTTATTTTTAAAAACGCTTTGTTAAGCGCTTTTCTTGGCTTTATTGGCTTTGTTATCATTTGCTATTACTTTTTTATTATTTTTATTGGGATAATAAATCGAAAAATATGCAGGCTGTATATATGGCGTATAAAGGCTTTGTTTGTCAATATTCTATGTTGTATTTTAATTAAGGTTTTTATACTTGCCCCTGTCGTCATTGGCGCTTTGCTATTTCGCGAGAAGGGAGAAATTTTTTTTATTACGTTACGCTCTTTTACTTAAGGGATTTCTCCTCGCCGCGCTCATCGACAAGACAAACAAAAAAACGCTTCCCGTTTTACTTAAACCCTGTTTTGTCTAATATATTATTTGTTTAAAAAAACCGAAATTCTTATCTATAAGAAGCGCTCTGTCTAAAAACCCGTTAAACTCTTCGCAAGATGTTTCGGGCAATAAGGAACAGGAATAACAGGCAGCCATATTTAAGCCGCCTACTCCTTGAATTGAGTTGTAACATATAGGATCGGAAGCGCAATCTAACGCTCGGAATAAAGCGGATTTGAATATTTTAAAAAATGCCTCTTCGTTTCCCTGCGTTATTAAACCGCCGTAACTCCCTTCGCCTCCGGCTACGGTATAAATCATTAAGCCGCTCATCTCTTTTTCGTTTACATATAATCTTTCGTTTAGCGAAGTGGCGGGATAACCAACTATAAATTCAAATTCTTTGATTAATATATGGGAAAGGGTATGGATTAAAATAAATTTTGCCAAAATTTTATCATTATAAAACCTATCTCTATGAATAAAATCGTTCTTTTTAATATTATCTGCTATGCTTCTAATTCTTTTAAAAGCGTCGTCGTTATTTAAAGTATGCTCTATCCATTTTTCAATAGCTTTATTATCAAAACTTATAAAAATTCCTTCGCCGAAACTTTCTATTGCAGGCAGGTATTTTGTTTGGTTTGCCCATTTTGAAGTATATTTGGGTTTAATTGCATTGGTTTCCGAAGTCTCCGCTACTCCCGATAAAAAGGCGTCTATATCCATAGGTTCTTGTCTTGTGTAACTTAATTGAACAGTTGTTATTTTAACCCGTTTGAGTATTGTTAAATTTGAAACTCTAAATTTGTTATCTTGTTGAATCTGCTGTCTTTCAAAATGGAGATCGTCCGTTTCCTTATTATCGGTAGGATAAATATTTCTTTCCGGATGCGTAATAAATTTAAATTCTTTTAAACGATATTCTATTTCCGGCTCGAATTTGTCCGATTTTTTAGAATTTATAAAACGCTCTATCTTTTTTTTGGAATATTTATCTAACAAGGCATCACAAATAAATTCTATATCTTTCTTTTTCTCACGCCATGTTTCTATCTTTTTTTCATCGTCAGGATCAATTTCTCTTTCCGCAGGCAAAAAGATGCTGCTTATTAATATAGGGTAATAAACGCTGTTTGCGGTTCTTATTACAGGTTTTTTACCATAATGTTTCAACCCCCAAAGACCTGATAATGTATTACGTTTTTTGCAATTATTGCATTCTATGCTTATACCCGCCAAATCGGAAAACTTTTGAGATTTTTTGTATCTTAAATCAGAGTTTTCGCAGCAATCATTATCACAATCGAATTTAACTGTGCCTTGATCCGTGTTTTCATTTTTTATCCGCTTTTCCGCCCCGGGCCATCTATCCCAAGGTATATCTTCAATATCTCCGAAAGGCGAGGTTAAAATAAATCGAACCTGTTCCAACTCGTAATATTTTCTTCTTTTTCCTTTTTTCATGGCTTGGTTATAACAATGCCCGCATTTCGGAGACTTAAAAAAAGAATATCGTTTATATTCTGCGCTCCCCTTAAAATTATTTTTCCACTGCTTCCACCAATCCTTTATATTCTTAAATTTTTTGCATTTATTGCAATAAAACCATTTCGGAAAATAGGTTGCGCTTATAACTTTTTTATAATCTTCAGGTTGCGTAGAATTATAATATTTCCCTATATTAGGCGGAACCTTTACAATCTCTTTTAATCTCGGAAAGCCTTTTTCAAATTGTAAACGTTTAAGCAATCTGTTGTCTTTAATATGATATTCGGAATCTTTATGCAGCCCCTCTTGAAAAAAGCGCCATTTATCAAAATTGCGAATCTTCATTGCTCCTTTCGGGGTTTCAATAATAGAGCCTACGCCTCCGTAAGAGCTTATTACTTTTCTTGTTTGTATTTCTATATATTGCGTCATTATTTATACTCTTTAATTTGAATAAACGTATTAGTATCAACATCCCGCATAGATTGCATTACAATCCAGTCGTCGGAATCCCCTGTTTTTTCTTTCGGTTCTTTTAGCAAATCTTTATATTCGGTTAATTCATTATCTTTAATTCTTTTAGTCCAATCGTCCGTTATTTTGTTTATTTCATTTTCAAAATACTCAACTGCGGTATTGTTTGCGGAAAAACGTTTTTTTATAAAATCAATTAAAGGTTCTATTTTATCTTTTGTAAAAGCGCCTGCCTGTTTATTTTTATTCAATTCACCCGGGTAATTTTGTCTTACAAAAGCGGCAATAATAGTATAAAGCATTTTTTTTATGGAGTTTTCGGTAAAAGGGGTAACGCTTAACGGCTCCACGTTTTTATAAAATGCGGTAAGAAACGGCTTAAAATGCTCGAAATAAGATTTTTCTCGCGCTCTGTTTGCGTCAAACAGGGTTATAACCAAACCGTTAACCGAACGTCCTACTCGGCTGGAAGCCTGAATAAACTCCGCAATATTTTTAGGCATTCCGTTAATTAACATAATGTTTAATCTGCTTATATCTATGCCTACCGAAAACATGTTTGTAGCCAATACCAGATCTATTATATTGTTAAGATACCTTCTTCCTTTTTTATCCTCTATAATTTTTTCCTTATTAAACTCTTTTTCCAGTTCCTTTAAAACCGCTTTAATTTCTTTACTGTCTATACGGCTTGTAAGCTCTTTGGTTCTGTTTAATATTCCTTGATAATTAAAGGAATATTTCTCCGTGTTTTTACCAAACAATTCGGATAATCTTAATTGTAAATTTTCGGTAAAGGTTTTTATTTCGTCTCCTACTTTATTATAAATTCTTCCTACGTCTTTAAGGCTGTTATAATATGATACTATTGTCCAGTAATTATTAATTACATCCTTTAAATCGGAATCCGCATATATTTCGAGGCGAGCCGTCAAAAGATGGGATAGCATTTGAAGCTGGGTATCTATAGAGGTTTTGCCGTTTTCTTTATCCTCTTTTGCAAAAAAACTGTCGTTATAATTTATTCCGGATGCCGGAAAAATATTTACGGTTCTGTTTCCGTATAAATTTTTAACCTGATTTTCGGTGTTGCGGGTAGTAGCGGTAGAAGCTATTATTTTAGGCGGAACGCCGTTTTTTGAGCTTAATAATTCTATAACGCTTTCAAAAATGCCGACAATAGAGCCGAGCGGGCCGTTTAAAAGGTGTAATTCGTCCTGAATTATCAGATCCGGCTGCAAATATTTTTGATTATCCGTATTAAAAAATTTATAAGCCTGCTCTTGCCACGCAAGCATTGCAAACTTATCTACGGTTCCAAATAATAGGGTAGGCGGATTTTGGTAAAGAGCTTCGTCTATAACCTGAACAGGCATCCTTTTATGAAAAAGGCAGTTTTTGTTTAAGCAATTTATTATAAAATCTTTTTTATTCGCTTTAAAACCATAATCCCATTTATTATTTTTATCTTTGGAAATTATTTTTGTTCCGCACCATGGGCATGAACTTATATTAAAAGCATTTTTACTTGCAGGGTCGCCGTCTCTATCGCATTCCTTCTCAATTTCCTCAACATGTTTGTCAGCGCGCTTAC
>JAFDMD010000115.1 GCA_019306185.1 Deltaproteobacteria bacterium | reverse complement strand
AGTTATCAATTTAAGAATAAATTTTAATAAATAAATATGTTTGACAGAAGACTCTCATAATCTTTTGATTCGGGACTTTTAATCATAGTTCTTACATTATGCTTTATAGGGGGGCTAACCTTATATGGAGTTGTGAGGGCAGAGGATTTTTTATTCGGTAGAAGTATATATACTAAACAGTTAATATGGTATTCGAGCGGACTTACCATAGCTATAATAATATCTTTTTTTAATTACAAATTATTTGATAAATTATCTTATGTAATATACGGATTATCTATTATCTTATTAATATGCGTTTTTATATTCGGCAAACATGTTGCCGGAGCAAGACGCTGGATAGGGCTAGGCTTTTTTTCTTTACAGCCTTCCGAATTTGCCAAAATAGGCTTAATAATACCGCTTGCAAAATATTATGCCCACAATTCCGATTCTTACGGACTTAGCTTCGGCAAACTTGCAAAGCCTTTAGCGCTCACCCTATTGCCCTTTTTTTTAATAGCCCGTCAGCCTGATCTTGGAACCGCTATGCTTTTATTTCTTATAGCGGGTTCTATGACGCTTTTTGTAAAGGTAGAGAAAAAGACATTTACGATTCTTGCCGTAGCCGGTTCTATAATCAGCCCTATCATTTGGTTTTTTTTAAAAGATTATCAGAAACTAAGAGTGCTTACATTTTTATCGCCGGAGCGCGATCCGCTGGGCACAGGTTACCATATAATCCAATCCAAAATAGCTATAGGCTCCGGCATGATTACGGGAAAGGGATTTATGGGGGGCAAACAAAACGCGCTTTTATTTTTGCCGGAACATCATACGGATTTTATATTTTCGGTTATTGCGGAAGAATGGGGGTTTATGGGTTCCATCGCGGTACTCTTTTTATTTCTTTTATTTATATTTTGGGGAATTAACATAGCTTATTCTTGTAGAGATAGTTTTGGAGCTATTTTGTGTATTGGAGTAACAACAATGATAACATGGCAGGTTGTGGTTAACCTCGGAATGACTATGGGATTAATGCCTGTCGTAGGGATACCATTGCCCTTTATAAGTTATGGCGGTTCTTCGGTTTTAACCGTAATGATAGGAGTAGGCATTCTTTTTAGCGTGAGCATGCGCGAATTTATGCATGAATAGAAAAGGGAAAAAGGTGTTTATTTAAATGTTGACCTATGCCGTGCAAATTTGTATCTGTATATTTTTTATATTGTAGGTATAAACAGAGGAAACATTAAAAAAAATTAAATAGAAAAAAGGCGGACGAGGCTATCAATGGTAAAATTTTTTAATAAAGGAAGCGGAGCGGGGAAGCATGACGTAATTACCACCTTTTTATGTCCCGATACCGTTATCGAAGGCATAATAAAATTTGCCGGTACAATAAGATTAGACGGAAGAGTAAAAGGGGATATTTTAAGCTCCGGAGATGGCGCAGGGACAGTGATAGTAGGAGAAACCGCAAAAATAGAAGCGGAGTTAAAAGTCGAATCTGCTATTGTAATGGGTGCTGTCAAAGGGCGTATTTCGGCAAAAAAGAAAATAGAACTATATCCTCCCGGAAAAGTTGACGGTGATATGGATGCGCCTATAATCTCGATTGCGTCCGGAGCGGTATTTAATGGAAAATGTTCTACGGTTCCAACCCCTATATTATTAGATAATGGAAAACAAGATAAAGCAACGCTTGCAAATAAAAGTTCGACTTCCAATTCAAAAAAAGACAAAACTCACAAATAGACAAAAAACCTTTGACATATACTATTTTTTAATTTAATAGGGCAGTCTATTATTTAAAACGGAGGAGTAATGAATTTAAAGATATTAAGGCAAAAATTTACGGCGGGAATCATTACGTTTTTATTTTTATCGGCAATATTCGAAACATCTGCTTTTTGTTCGGGCGGCGGCATAAGCGTTTTGCCCGACGCGTCTGTTTTAATACAAATAATCAATTTTATCCTTCTTGTTTTGCTTTTGAACATTGTTATGTTTAAACCTATACGAAACATTATAATCAAAAGGAAAGAGAGAATTGACGGATTTTTGAATGATATTAAAACATTAATCGGCAGCGTAAAAGAAAAAGAAAAAGCTTTCGAACAAAAGATCAAAGAAGCGCGAGCAAAAGGTTTAAAAGAAAAAGAAGCTATGATTGCGGAAGCCGAAAGCGAGGAAAGAAGAATCCTTGCCGAAATAAATAAAAAAGCCGGCTCGGATATTGAAGCAATAAAGCAAAAAATCAAAAAAGATGCCGAGGCGGTAAGAAAATCGCTTAAAGATGAAATCAACAATTTAGCCGCGTCCATAAGCAAAAAAATATTAGGGAGGGAAGCATAAATGAGAGATTTTTTTCGCTTTGGAAAAGGTTATAAAGTTATATTTTTCACTTTCTTTTTATATTTTATTTTTATCGCCGCCTCTTTCGCCTCTTCGGGCGGATCGCATGGAGAAACAGCCGGATGGCTTGCGACGGATACATACAGAGTAATGAATTTTGCGGTTTTAGCCATCGCTCTTTTTTATATTGTAAAAAAACCGGCGGCAGCCGCTTTAAAATCAAGAATTGACGAGATAAAAGATCGCTTAACCGATTTGGAAGAAAAAAAAGAAAAAGCTTTAAAACAGGCGGCAGATTATGACAAAAAGTTTGCAAATATAAATAAGGAAGCTGAAAGCATACTTTCGGGTTACGTAAAGCAAGGAGAAGCCGCAAAAATAAGAATATTGGAACAGGCGGACGAAACTGCGAAGAAAATGGAAGAAGTCGCAAAAAAGAATGTCGATTACCAATTTACCCAAGCTAAGAAAGAACTTCAGAAAGAAATTGTATCGGAATCATTATTAAAGGCGAAAGAACTTATTAAAAGTAAGATTAATCCCGCCGACCATAAAAGACTTATTGACGAATATTTAAATAAGGTGGTGGCATAGTGAAAAATTTATCGGTATCAAGGCGTTATGCAAAGGCTCTTTTGCTTATAGGCAAAGAAGACAATAAAGCGGAAGATTATAAAAAAGAGTTAAACGAATTTGTCAAGCTGATTGAAAAAGAGGCTGATCTTTTGCAGGCTATTAATAATCCTCTATATGAAACGGCAAGCAGAAAAAAAATTTTACAAATAATTATAGAAAAATTGCAACTTTCTTCCGTAATGAAATCTTTTTTAATACTTCTGTTTGATAAAGGAAGAATGAAATTTGTAAGCGTCATTGACGAAACATATCGGAAATTATGCGACGAACTTAAAGGCGTCGCTCATGCAACTCTGTTTTCGGCTTCGGAACTTTCATCTGAAACTATAGAAAAAATCAGAGCGGTTCTTTCAAAAAAGACAGGTAAAAATATTAGATTGGAAGTCAAGCAGGACCAAAGCCTGATCGGAGGCATAATTACAAAAATAGGCGATTTTGTTTTGGACGGCAGCATCAAAACGCAGTTGCTCAACATGAAAGAATCTTTAAAAGGGGTGAGAGTGTATAATGGAAATAAAAGCTGAAGAAATAAGTCAAATAATTAAAGACCAGATCAAGGACTATGAGAAGAAGATAGAATTAAGCGAAACAGGTATAATTCTATCCGTAGGCGACGGCATATCAAAAGTCTATGGGCTTCAAAATGTTATGGCTCTTGAATTGGTAGAGTTTCCGGGCGGCGTACTCGGTCTTGTTTTAAACCTTGAAGAGGATAATGTCGGCGTCGCTATTATGGGTGATGACTCCTTGCTCAAGGAAGGCGACATAGTTAAACGCACGGGGAAAATTGCTCGGGTTCCGGTAGGCGAGGCGGTATTAGGACGCGTAGTAACAGCCGTTGGCGAACCTATTGACGGAAAAGGTCCCATTGAATCAAAAGCGTTCTCTAAAATAGAGGTGGTAGCTCCCGGCGTTATTGATCGTAAAAGCGTTCATGAACCAATGCTTACGGGAATAAAAGCTATAGATGCAATGACGCCTGTAGGCAGAGGACAACGAGAACTTATAATCGGAGATCGCCAAATAGGAAAAACGTCAATAGCTATAGATTCCATTCTCAGCCAAAAAGGGCAGGATGTATATTGCATATATGTTGCTTGCGGTCAGAAAAAATCTACGGTTGCTCAGATAGTCGCTACATTAGAAAAATACGGCACTATGGAATATACTACAGTGGTAGCGGCATGCGCGAGCGATCCTGCAACCCTTCAGTACATTGCTCCTTATGCCGGATGCGCTATGGGCGAATACTTTATGAAAAAAGGACAGCATGCTCTTATAATATACGATGATCTTTCCAAACAAGCCGTTTCCTATAGGCAGGTTTCGCTTCTTTTAAGACGTCCTCCCGGACGCGAGGCTTTTCCCGGCGACATATTCTATAACCATTCAAGACTTTTGGAAAGAGCCTCCAAATTAAACGACAAGCTCGGCAGCGGTTCTCTTACGGCTCTGCCGATTATCGAAACCCAAGCGGGAGATGTTTCCGCTTATATACCTACAAACGTTATATCAATTACCGACGGGCAAATATATCTTGAGCCCAAACTGTTTTTTTCCGGAATAAGACCCGCAATCAACGTAGGACTTTCCGTATCTCGAGTAGGAGGAGCGGCGCAGACAAAAGCTATGAAACAGGTGGCGGGAACATTGCGTCTTGACATGGCTCAGTATCGCGAACTTGAAGCCTTCGCGGCTTTCGGAAGCGATCTTGACAAAGCTACTCAAGCGCAGCTGACAAGAGGCGAAAGACTTATCGAAATATTAAAACAGCCTCAGTATCAGCCATTATCAATGGAAAAACAGGTGACAATACTTTTTGCCGGAACAAACGGATACCTTGATAACTTCCCCGCTTCCTCCGTTGCAAGCTACGAAGAAGGCATGTATAGATTTATCGAAGATAGATATCCTAACATATTTACCGAACTTGCCGATAAAAAAGAGATCACCGACGATCTTAAAGCTCTTATGAATAAAGCTTTGACAGAATACGGTAAAGAATTTGAGGCTCAAGGATTATAATTTGAACCCATATATTAAAAGGGCGTTAATATAAATGGCTACATTAAAAGATGTCCAGATAAAAATAGGCGCGGTTAAAAAAACCAAACAGATTACCAAAGCTATGAACATGGTTGCCGCTTCAAGGCTAAAAGGGGCGCAGCGAGACATGGATGGCTTTAAACCTTATGCCGATAAGTTTGCAGAAGTTTTAGGTAGCCTTGCCGAAAAGTCCGAACAAAAAAGTCTTTTACTCGCGCCGAAAGAGGAAGTGAAAAAAATAAATATTATTTTATTTACTTCAGATAGAGGACTGTGCGGCGGCTTTAATATGAACCTTATAAATAAGGCGCAGAAATTAGTTGAAAAATCAGGAACAGATAAGAAAGTTTCATTTACGGCTTTTGGCAAAAAAGGGAACGGTTGGCTCAAAAGTCGCGAGAATAAAATAGATTATGAATATATAGGCATAGTCGGTTCCAAATTTGATTTTTCGGTTGCGGCTAATGCAGGGCAAAAGCTTATAGATGATTTTATAGGCTCGAAATATGACGAAGTTTACATTGTTTATCCGGAGTTTATAAACGTGGCTAAACAATATCCCGTTATAAAACAGATACTGCCCATACCGCCGTTGGAAAAAAAGGAAGAGGTAAAAGAGGAAGATAAACCCTTTTTAGCCGAGCATATTTGCGAGCCGTCTGTAAATGAACTTTTGGACGTAATGCTTCCGAAAAGCATCTTTGTCCAAATATATAGCGCATTATTGGAAACTTCGGCATGCGAGCATGCCGCCAGAATGACGGCAATGAATAATGCTACAATCGCGTGTAACGATATGATACAGACTTTAACATTGGCATACAACAAAGCGAGACAAGCGGCAATTACGGCGGAATTAATGGATATAGTAGGCGGCGCTGAAGCCCTTAAGGGATAAGATAAATTGCCACATAGTTTTTTATTAAGGAGGAGAACTATAGATGGAAGGAAATACAGGAAAAGTAGTCCAGGTCATGGGACCTGTAGTTGACATTGAGTTTGAACAAGGCCATTTGCCCGAAATACTTACGGCGCTATCAATCAGCAACCCCGCTATCAGCGACGAGCCTGATAATTTGATAGTTGAAGTAGCTCAACATCTCGGGGATAACGTAGTTAGAACCATTGCTATGGACGTAACAGACGGTTTAGTCCGCGGTATGCCGGTAAAAAATATGGAACAACCTATAACAATGCCTGTGGGCAAAGCCGCATTAGGTCGCGTTCTTAACGTTGTGGGCAGACCGGTTGACGGATTAGGCCCCGTAAGCCAGGAAAAAGTAAGACCCATACATAGAGCCGCTCCGAAATTTACGGAGCAGGATACCAGCGTAACCGTGCTGGAAACAGGCATTAAGGTTATAGACCTGTTGGTGCCTTTTCCGCGAGGCGGAAAAATGGGGCTTTTCGGAGGCGCGGGAGTTGGCAAAACGGTTATTATGATGGAAATGGTTAATAACATTGCCATGCAGCATGGAGGCATATCCGTTTTCGCCGGCGTTGGAGAAAGAACTCGCGAAGGAAACGATCTATACCATGAAATGAAAGATTCCGGCGTGCTTCCGAAAGCAGCGCTTGTTTACGGGCAGATGACAGAACCCCCCGGAGCAAGAGCAAGAGTAGCGCTTTCCGGTTTGACGGTTGCGGAATACTTTAGAGATGAAGAAGGGCAAGACGTTCTGATATTTATAGATAACATATTCCGCTTTACTCAAGCAGGCTCGGAAGTGTCCGCGCTTCTCGGAAGAATGCCTTCCGCTGTTGGTTATCAGCCGACTTTAGCCGTTGACTTGGGCGGACTTCAAGAAAGAATTACCTCTACGGATAAAGGGTCTATTACAGCAGTTCAATGCGTATATGTGCCTGCGGATGATTTGACTGACCCCGCTCCCGCCACTACATTTGCTCATCTTGACGGAACGGTTGTTCTTTCAAGACAAATAGCGGAGCTTGGCATCTATCCTTCGGTTGATCCGCTTGATTCGACATCTCGAATTCTTGACGCAAACTACATAGGCGAAGAACATTACAATGTAGCGCGAGAAGTTCAGATAATTCTACAAAAATATAAAGAGCTTCAGGACATCATAGCCATACTCGGCATTGACGAACTTTCCGACGAAGATAAGCTTACCGTTGCAAGAGCAAGAAGAATACAAAGATTTTTGTCTCAACCTTTCTATGTCGCCGAAGTTTTCACCGGCATATCCGGAAAATATGTTAAAATAGAAGACACGGTTCGAGCTTTTAAAGAAATATGCGACGGCAAACATGACGCAATTCCGGAACGTTGCTTTTATATGGCAGGCGGCATAGAGGATGTTATTGAGGCGGCTAATGCTATAAAAGAAGAAAATAAATAATTAACCGCGGGAGTTTAAAATGACTGAAAATATCAGATTGGAAATCGTTACTCCGGTAAAAAATGTTGTGAGCGAAGATGCCCAAATCATAATGGCGCCAGGCATATTAGGAGAATTCGGAGTACTTGTCGGTCATACTCCTTTTTTAACGGCTCTTAAAACAGGCGCTATTACTTATAAAGATGTTGACGGCAAAGAAAGATATGTATTCGTAAACGGCGGTTTTGCCGAGGCTTTACCCGATAAAGTTACCATATTAGCGGAATCTGCCGAAAGAAGAAGCGATATAAATATAAGTCGCGCCGAAAAGGCTAAAGCAAGAGCTTTAAAACGTCTTGAAGACTATGATAAACAAGACGAAGTTGATTTTATAAGATCTAAAGCGGCTTTACAAAGAGCCGTAAATAGAATTAACTTGGCGCAAAACATATAAAATAGCTATTCGTTAAAAAACTATTAAATTAAATATAGGAAGGTTTTTTTTAAGCCTTCCTATATTTTTATATAACTTTACTCCTCTTCGAATATTATTCCTACGCGCAAAAATACCCTTTTAAGCGGGTCATAATGGATAAGAATAAAATAAAAAAAAACGCCGCGATTATATTAGCCGCCGGACTTGGCAAGCGCATGGGCTCCGACCTGCCTAAGGTTCTTCATAAAATA
>JAFDMD010000114.1 GCA_019306185.1 Deltaproteobacteria bacterium | reverse complement strand
ACCTTATTTGTCTTAGAATTTATAATAATTATAATATGTATTATACTTTTTCAGTATTGACTAAATATGTTTTGATTTATCGTATTTAAATCCCAGCATTGGTAACTAAAACTATTTAATAGCTTGTCTTTTAATTGAGCTATTAAAACTTTAAATCCCAGCATTGGTAACTAAAACAAATACCGATTTTAAAGATGAAACAATATCTTGTAGACTTTAAATCCCAGCATTGGTAACTAAAACTCCCTTCATATCCAAGCGCATAATTTCTTATGCGCTCTTTAAATCCCAGCATTGGTAACTAAAACCATATTCAAGAGCAGTCTCAAATACATGCGATGCTCCTTTAAATCCCAGCATTGGTAACTAAAACGCGGGGTCGCGGGCGCGAAGCACAAATGGCGACTTCTTTAAATCCCAGCATTGGTAACTAAAACAAAAATGAAAAGAGAAAACATAAATTATCCGTTTTTACTTTAAATCCCAGCATTGGTAACTAAAACGAAACTTTCAAGAAATTTCAAGCGCTTTTGGTTTGTCCTTTAAATCCCAGCATTGGTAACTAAAACAAATAAGCAAGCAAGGTTCTCAAGTTTCAATGTAAAAGCTTTAAATCCCAGCATTGGTAACTAAAACAAATCGGCTTCGTCATAATCTATCGTTGCCGTTTCCTTTAAATCCCAGCATTGGTAACTAAAACTATTATTTTGTGAAAGATTTATAGCACCCATCCGCGCTTTAAATCCCAGCATTGGTAACTAAAACTAAGCGTTTCAGTGTCAAGCGCGATACCTGTAAACGCTTTAAATCCCAGCATTGGTAACTAAAACGAATAGATTTTAACGCTATGCAGGCGCGACCAATGCCTTTAAATCCCAGCATTGGTAACTAAAACTATAGAAGCGGTTACTATCCGAATCTCTCATTTTTTCTTTAAATCCCAGCATTGGTAACTAAAACTATTATTTTGTGAAAGATTTATAGCGCCCATCCGCGCTTTAAATCCCAGCATTGGTAACTAAAACTAGCGTATTCACAACATGACCCGCAACCGAATTAACCTTTAAATCCCAGCATTGGTAACTAAAACGTAAAATTAAAGTTATAATCGGAGCAAGCGGCAGCTCTTTAAATCCCAGCATTGGTAACTAAAACAACCTCTTGAATTGTAAGAAACCTTACGCGCCCTTGCTTTAAATCCCAGCATTGGTAACTAAAACAGCAGATAGAGATTATCAGCCCGCTCCATTTTTTTTCTTTAAATCCCAGCATTGGTAACTAAAACGTTATCTTATGAATAAAATAGACATTAGCCAATATAACTTTAAATCCCAGCATTGGTAACTAAAACGCGTTTTTGAAGCTCTCGGTTTAAAGCTTGTAAAAAACTTTAAATCCCAGCATTGGTAACTAAAACGACTTTAAAAACTTTATCCGTTGCATTATAATTCCTGCTTTAAATCCCAGCATTGGTAACTAAAACGGGGCAGCTTGTATATGCTACAATGCTCGAAGAAGAACTTTAAATCCCAGCATTGGTAACTAAAACATAATATAAAAATGATAGACGCCGCGCTTGCAACGTCTTTAAATCCCAGCATTGGTAACTAAAACGGCGTCAACAGCTATAAACGCCTTGTTTAACAAGCTCTTTAAATCCCAGCATTGGTAACTAAAACCCCTTTACAAAAACTTATAAGAAAAGACTTTTTAATACTTTAAATCCCAGCATTGGTAACTAAAACTATAAGAGTAAACTTAAATAACCATACAACAGATACCTTTAAATCCCAGCATTGGTAACTAAAACTATTTTAATCATTTTGATACAACATTTAAAAAACAACTTTAAATCCCAGCATTGGTAACTAAAACGATAATATATATAATCGAATGAAAGCCGATTATACGCCTTTAAATCCCAGCATTGGTAACTAAAACTTTTAAATGCTTCCACAACTCTTGCGCTAATTATAAACTTTAAATCCCAGCATTGGTAACTAAAACCTTAACGACTTCGCGCAGGTTCTCGCCACATATCAACTTTAAATCCCAGCATTGGTAACTAAAACAGGAATTACAGCAGGAATAACCGCAGCAGTTGCAACCTTTAAATCCCAGCATTGGTAACTAAAACTATTTACTGCCTCTTGCATTAAATTTGCGTTCGCTTCTTTAAATCCCAGCATTGGTAACTAAAACATCAATATATGAAGTGGCGTTTATGCTTCGTGAATTCTTTAAATCCCAGCATTGGTAACTAAAACGCTCCGTCTCCGCCCATTATAAATCTCCTTTTTCAACTTTAAATCCCAGCATTGGTAACTAAAACCTTCAAGATTTTGCAAAGCTTGAAAACATAACTACAGCTTTAAATCCCAGCATTGGTAACTAAAACTATTAAAAACAAATAGTTAATCCGCCATTAAAATCTTCTTTAAATCCCAGCATTGGTAACTAAAACTTCCTTTGCAAGCAAATTCCGGGAACGGAATACATTCTTTAAATCCCAGCATTGGTAACTAAAACGGCTATAGAGTAGGAAGGGAAAGCATAAATTGCGACTTTAAATCCCAGCATTGGTAACTAAAACCCATCTAAAATCAAAAAAAATAGCCTTTAAAAACAGACTATTACCAAAATAAAACTCTATTTGCAAGCCTATTTTTTTCTAAAACCTCCGGTAATGTATTAACATTACAACAGTTTCAAATTATTGAAGATTCCGCATCAAATTGTATTCCCATAACCCTCTTTTTGAGGTTATTTTTATTCGGAATTATAAAAAACTTTATCTGATCCTCGGCTTTGTTTACTATTCTTTCTAATTCTTTATATAAACCGGTAAGCTTTGCTTTGCTTATTTCTCCTTCAAAAACCGAAAACTGCGTATGATGAAGATATTTTCGGAATGTCTTCATTGTTTTGTTGAGCCTGCTTTGCCCTGTGGAACTTTTTGTTGAAATATCGTAAACCGCTATAACATACATATTATTACTGCCATATTTTCAAGCTTTTGTATTCTTTTTCTTCTAATATATGCTTTATCAGCTTATAAAGCTCAAGCCTTATAAGCCTTTCGTAACTTACTCTTTTTTTAAGGGTTTTATGGAGTATTGTCTGTTTTATTTTTTCATTAAAAGCGTTAATAACGGTTCGCCTGCCCTCCTCTTTTAAATACGCATAATTTAGGTCTTTATCAAAATCTTTTTGAGATAGCTGACCGTTATTAAGAAGGTTAAATATTATTCTATCTCCCAATATCGGTTTGAATATTTCCGCAATATCCAAAGAAAGCGAAAATCTTCTGTATCCGGGCTCGTGAAGGTAGCTTATTGTAGGATTAAGCTGTGTTTTATATATTTCTTTTAAAACAAGAGTATATACTATGCTGTTTAAAAAGGATATTAAGGCATTTATCATGTTATCCGGCGGGTTTTTTACTCTTTTTTTAAAATTTATATCCTGTTTTATTATTATATTGAATGTTTTGTAGTATGTTTCCCTTATGTTTCCTTCTATGCCCATTAAAGCGGATACGCTTTTTTGATTATCTATACTTTTTTCAAGCTCCGTTATTTTATCGATAAATTCTGTTGTATCCGGCTTATACCTTTTTAGATTTAATTTAAGCCCGTGAGAAGCGCCTTTTATAAATTCTTTTGCTATTACAAGTCTTTTTATTTTGCTTATATAATGTTTTGTCTGTTTTACTATTATATCGCCGGAATTTAAAAATTCTTTGGGATAAAATGTTCCGGTATAGTATCCGTAATAGTTAAAAAAATGTATCATTATATTGTTTTGCGAAAAAAAATTCAAAAGTTTTACGTTAAGATCAACCTCGCCGAATATATAAAGGGAATCTATATCGTTTACCGGTATCGGCGCTTGTTTGCTTTTTCCGTCTTGAATATATTTAAACATTACGGAATTATCTTTGCGGCTTAATCTGCCGGATTTAGTTAAATAATAGTTTTGCATTTTTTTTACGTTGAATAAAAATTTTTATTAATGGGTTTAATCTAATCGGCTTGATAAGCCTTTTGCATAACAGAAAATGAACAAAATAAAAAGTTGCGCAAAGGTCTTTTTTATACATAACACAACTCATAATAACTACATTTTTTACATATTTTGCTTTCTATCTTTTCGGGCGAAGCTTTATAAGCTATTATATTATCTATATCGCTTAATATTTCCTCTATTTTTTTTATATCCTCGCTTGTTAAGTTTATAAGCTTGCGTCTTCTTATAAGCGGATAATCTAACTGCCCTTTTACTTTTATGCCGAGTTTATTAAAATGATACAGATAATATTTTAGCTGCCATATATGAGCCCCTTCCACTGCTTTTGATTTTTTTACTTCGTTGATTATTCCCTTGTTTTTTTCAAAAAAATCTATTTTTATGCCGTCTAATTCTATTTCTTTTCTTTTTCTTGCATAGCTATTTTCATGTATTATAGAGCCGATTTCCACAAGCCCGCTTGTATGCTCCATGCTTATGTTGCGAGAAAACAGCCAAAGTTTTCTTTTGCATATAAAGTAATAATTTATTTGGGTTCCGGTAATGTACGGGGCATTTTTTATTTTCATAGATTTTTTAAAAATTTTTCGGCTTTTAAAACGGATATTCCCTCTTTTTGATAATCGTTTTTCAATGTTCCGGTCAGTTGAATAGCGGGTAGTTTATATTTTTTATTAAAATATTTTAAAGCTTTTGAAATTTTTTGGTCGCTGTTTTTCACTTCTATTATTTTTAAAATTTTACCCGCGCAAGTTATGCAAAAATCAACCTCTTTTTTCTCTTTTGTTCTTAAATAACTAAGTTTATAAGGTTCGCCGAATATATCCTGTTTTTCAAAGCAATGCTTTAACAAAGATACCGCAACAAAATTTTCAAGCTTTATTCCGTTATTCCCTTTTATAAGTCCGTTATCAAAAAAATATATTTTCGGCTCCTTTAATATGGCTCTCGCTATATTCTTTGAAAAAGGGGCGACCGTAAATATAATGTATAAATTTTCAAACGCCTGTATATATTTTTTTACGGTATTGGGCGCTATATTTAAATCTTCGGCTATCGACTTATATGATATGGGATACCCTACCCTATCCAGTAATATTTCAAGAAGCATTCTTACGGTTTTTAATTTTCTTATATTTTCAAACTCCAATATGTCGATGTTAAGCAAAGCGTTTATATATTCGCCTCTCCAACGTTTTATATCGATAATATTGTCCGATAAAAAAGGCTCCGGAAACCCTCCGTTATCAAGCAGTTTTTTAAATTGAATTTTTTGATCCGTTTTTTCTAATTCGGATAGGGTAAACGGCAAAAGACGATGTTTAAAATATCTGCCGGCAAGAGAATCGCCTGTAGCGCTATATGCTTGGAGCCTTGCGCTTCCTGTAATAAGCATTTTAAGATGTTCCGGCTTTGTATCATATATCCCTTTAACGTAGTTTTTCCAGCCTGTTAATTTATGTATTTCGTCTAATACAAGCATATCCGTATCCTCAAGCCACGCCTGATTTTCTATTATTTTTTTATCGCTTATATTGTCGTAATTAAGATAAACCGAATTTTTAAACTCTTTTAATATTTCTTTGGCAAGATAGGTTTTGCCTACCTGCCGAGGTCCTACAAGAAATACCATTTTTTTAAAAAGGTCGCTTAATATTATTTTTTTATAAAATCGCTCCATGTATGACTATTTAGCGCTGTAATGCAAAATAGTCAAGACTAATTTGCATTACAGTTAAAAATGGTCGGGTTTTTTAAGGGGGTTTAAAGTATGTTTTTTCCCAATTCTTTACCTTCTTTTGTAAACTCAACGCCCGTATCTTCGGAATATTTAACTTTTTTTAATAGCCAAATATCATATTTATAAGAATAATAGGAAGGAAGCGGCTCTAATAAGGTTTGCCTTTTCCCTAATAATTGCACGGGAACGGTAAATTTATAGATTTCTTTTTTTGCTTTTAACCGCTCTTTTAAGTCTATTTTTTTATTTCCGATTTTTTTAAAAAGGTTTATAATATAATCTTCGTTTTTATTATAAACCGGCTTCGGAATTACGTTATAATTATTATAAATAAGTCTGAAAAAATTATGAGCTTCGTTTAAATTACTCGCTTTAAAGCCGAGTTGAAGAAAATTTTTGTAGTCTTTATATTTCTGATAATATTCAGTTTCTTCTATATTATTAAAAACCTTTTCTATAATATCCTGTTTATCCTTTTCGGTTAGAAGTTTGCGGTCATATTTTTTTAAAGTATCCCATGTTTTTTCGGTAATATCCTTATCATATATTATGTTTGTAATTTTTTTATTTTCCGGTTTAAAGATGTAAATATTAGGCTCGGCTCTCTTATATTCCCGTTTACGCCAACAACGCCCAAAACGCTGAAATAAGGCGTCTATTGTTGCGTTTTCGGTTAATAAAATATCAAAATCTATATCAAGGCTTGCCTCGACTATTTGGGTAGTTATCCAAAAGGTTCCTTTATTTTCCGCTTTTGCGTCATCCAATATCGCCTTTTCTTTTTTATTTCTATCTTTACGGATAAAACGGGCATGAAAAACATGAGGATTGTAATCGACAAAATGTTTTCGTAGCTTTTGGGCGCCTACTACGGTGTTTGATATTATAAGTATTTTTTTATTCTCTTTTATGCCCGCCTCTATTATATTTTGCGCGGCTTTGTCATAAAAGGTTTGATCCGATATTTTTATGCGGTGTCTTTTTATATCGGCAAAATAACTTTTATCTTCTATTTGTCCGCTATTTATTAAATCTTGAAACTCCTCTTTTACAAAAGGAGGCAGGGTTGCGGTCATTAACAAAAACTTTCCGCCTAATTTTTGTATTTCCTGCAAAAAAACCACTATGCTTGCAATAGATTCCGGAGTAAAGCTTTGTATTTCATCTACTATTATTTTACTATAAGAGGCGGTAACGTAATAGAATTCAAAACCGGGAAATTTAAAAACGGATGGTATTAACTGATCCGCTGTGGCTACGGTTATAGGATAGGAAAGTTTTTTAATTTGCTGATGTTTTTTTAAAACGTCCTGCTCGTCGTCCGCATTATTTTTATTTTCTTCTCCGTCCTCTATTAGCCGATAAAGCGCTTCGCCGTGTAATAACGCTACGTTGTTGTTAAATATTTTGTTAAAACGGTTATACATTGCGTTAACCGCAGTCCGAAGCCCCAACAGATAAAAGGCTTTGTCTCCGTTTATCCAGTTCATAGAATATTCGGTTTTGCCGGCTCCGGTGGATGCGGTAAATATTACGCTTTTATCGGATAAGGTTTTTGCCTCTTTTTGCTGTTCGGTAAGTTTGTCAAAATTAAAAGGTAGTTTTTTTTTAAAATCTTCGGCGTAATTTCCTTTATAAGAGATTTCAACCGGAATACCCGCAGATGCGGCATAATCGCATTTGTGGAGTATGCCTTTTAAAAAAACAATATAACGCAGGTAATTTTTAAAATCCTCATCTATTCTTTCTTTGATCTGATCGGGGTTTATATTCTGTTTTAACTTATCGTAATAACCTACCTTTTCTTTATTAGGTTCCAAATCAAGCAGAACCGTTTTTTTATAAGCCTCATTATTCATACTTTTATTTCTATTATGATGAAACCCTACGCAATATTTTACTATGTCGTTAAAACGAACGGAAGAAGAATCAAAACTTTTAAAAAATTTTCTATCCTCTTTTGAAATAAAGGATAATGAAAGCCATTCGTGAGGAATTTCAGGGTAATTATCCAACTCTTTATTATAAGGTATTTTTTCCAAACCAATGGCTTTTCTAATCCTGTTTTGAAATTTGGAGTTTAATTTGCCCAAATCATGATAATTTATAATTTTTTTTATAATATCGTCATATTTAAAAACAGAATTTTCATCCAAGTATTTTTTCTGTTTTAAATCTTCATAACATTTTAATAAATTATCCGTATGTTCTCGGATGGTTTCTACCGGCTTTGATTTTGCAAGGGCTTGATTATTCATTAAAATTATCTATCTCCATAAAGGCTACAATATCATTGTCGTCGTCAACGGTTATAATCTCGTCATCTTCAACTAAATTGCCTTTAGCAGCATAAACCGCATCTACAAATTTAAAAATTCGTTTGTCCGAAAAGTCGGATACCGGCTCATAATAAAAGGGCAATCTGTAATGGGTTCCCAAAAGTCTTAAAGTCAACAAAAGCAATATCTTCGTTTCTTCCTAAAATTACGGTTTTTTCTTTTACCGCATTTAAAAGCTTGCAATTTAAATCTTGGTTTTGAAATGCAATATGAAGCAAAAGTTCAATATCTACTATCTGATCTACAAACATAACAGCGTGTAAAGCGGTTTTTAGAGAAGAGCCTATCGTAACTTTATAAAGGTTATCGGGGCGCGATTTTGGATCTCTATCGAATTTAATAATTTTTTGCATATTAGTAGAAATAGATTTAAAGTTGCCCTGTATCGATATTTTAAGGTTCTCGAATTTATCCAACCCCAAAAGATAATGAGCCATTCCTTTAACCATAGAAGGAGTCGGCAACGGATATGTTTGAACATAACCGTAGCTTAACTCTTTTCTATAGTTTGCCATGTTTTGATAAAGTTTTATTTTAAGAGCTTCCATAATATTTATACGCCGTAAAACGTTTTAATTTTATCTTTCAAACCTTTAAAAAATTCTTCAATGCTTTTTTTATCGGCAGATATGTCCTCAATATTTGAAAATATTCCGTTTAAAAACCCTATTTCCGTTTGTTCTTTAACCGTTTTATTATTAACGGTGGTAAGCGTTAAAATATCGTTTAATAAGGCGTTGTCTATTAAGGTTTTCTCTTTGGTAAAGGAAAGCTTTAAACGATTATAAAAAAACGGGTTGCCTACGTTATAAAGTCCGCCTATTACAAATAAAGGAGCAAGATTTTCTCTTTTTCCGCGAATATCGCGATATAAAAGTTTTATTACGTCTATAAGGTTACATAAACGTTGCGCCTTTTCTTTATTTTCAATATCTATATTATCTATTTCATCCTTTCCTATCTTTTCCAAATTGCAAGTTATGGTATATGAATAATAGGATTTATGAATTTCGGATTGATAAATATCATTGGAATTTTTCAATTCCTCGTTTCTATCCGCCAAGCCTTTGTTAGTGGAAAAATCTATTTCATTATTAAAGCTTTCAAGACTTACGGCGTCCGTAAGTCTTACTACGGCTTTTCTTATTTTATTGCCTTCGGTTGTTTTCATATAACCGAAAAAATCAATTTCCGGAAATTGTTCGATATTAGCTTCGGTAATAAACTGTATAACGCCTCCTTTTTTATCCACATCGGCATAATCATAATTAAACGTTTCCTTAAGCATTCTAACTATGTCATAACGAATAGCCTGCCTGCTTATATAAGAATAATTTTTTCCGTCGCATGAAATCTTTTTTAAAGATAAAATATTGCCTACGCTTTCGCCGTAGTTTAAATTGGAAGCTTTAAAAATAAACGCTAAATGAAGGTATTTTGCTTTATTTTCCATCTTTTAATTATCTCCTTTTTTATTAGATTCATTATCTTTTTTCTCATACTCTTTATATAACAAACCGTTTATAAAAGAATATCCGAAGGTTAAAAAATCGTCCGTATCAAGCAGTTCATTTTGTCCGAAACGAATATCCATTTTATGCCTCATCATAATACGGATATATTTATCCAAAAATTTATCCCTATCCGATATTTTTAAATCGTTTAAAAAACGATAAACAATACCTTCCACCTGATTAAGATTATCTTCGCTTTTTAACTTCCTTCTTAAATCTCTGCCGTTTCCAAATCCTTTTTTGGATATTTTTTTGATTTTTTCTTGCATAGACGCCTCCTTATAAAATCGAATATAAGATAAAATATGTTCCGATATACGATATAAATTATACATAATTTTAACCGAAGAGCTTACATAATATTGAAAATAGCCGTTAAGAAGCAAAAATCCTATCTGTTTTTTAACGGTTAAAAGAAGAAGCTCCTCTCCAACGTCATAATAATCTTTTTTTATTATATAACCTCCGATTTTTTTTAATTTATCAAAACGTTCCTCTTTATTTAAAAATTCCGCTGTTTTTTTATCTATATTATAATTGTAAAGATTATACCCTTTAGTGCTTTGACCGCTTAAAATAGGGTTGTCCGCCATCTCGATAAAATTGACATTGCCGTTAATATCCTTTATTTGCTCCGATTGTATTAACCTTACGCTCTCTTGTATCATTGCATATAAAGGCTTATCCTGTTGTTGTTTTAATAAAAGCCTAAAACTTGCCACGCTTTCGTAAAGGTCTGATACGGACGAATTACAATTTATAAAATAGAAAAAATTAAGCCAGTTATTATCCTTTTTTTTTAAGGTATAGGCAAAAGCAATAACCGCGCATTGATAAATCAAAGCACATACAGGGCAAACTTTGGTTTTAGTATCTTTATAGCCCCAAACCCAATTTTTATTATCCGTATTAACGCCTATTAAATTGGAAATAGAATTGCTAAAATCTTCGCTTGCTTTTCTTTGTTGGCAGGAGAGACAATAAAGGTTATTTTTTATTTTTGCCTCTTTAATATTAGATATTTTTTTTATATATTTTTCTATATTCTTATAAGAAGAAACTCCTTTAAGCTTTAAGCCTACAAAATAGGATAACGCATTTTCATCGCCGTTTAGAATTTTATTATATATTGTTAAATCCGAATAGCCTGTTATTTCGGCAATAATATGCTCCGCAAGTTTTATAACTTCTTCCTTTTCCTCTATCTCTTGTTTCGGTAATAAATTCAGGCTTGTTAAAAATCTTTTATATTGCCCTTTTTCTTCTATATTTTTAATTTTTGAATAAGGGTTTTTAACCTTTTTATCTTGTAATTCCTTTAAAACGCCTTCTATTTTGTTTAAATAGGCTCTTTTTTTAAAAAATAAGAAAAAAATCCTCCGTAAAAAATTATCCGTAAAATCTTCTAAAACTTCATTTTCAAATTCAATAAAATTTTCTCCTACCTTAACGCCTTCAATACTTTTAGGGTCTGTATTCCAATCGCTTAATGTCGCTAAAAACCCTATAATTCCGGCGTTAAAATACCAGTCTCTCATATAAACTTTATGCCTCATCTCCACCCCCTTTAACCCGGACTACCCCGCTATTTTTTATTGTCGAATTCCGCATGCCAACCGGCAAATACGGCTTAAATTTATAAAACATTTTATACAACCCCCATCATCC
>JAFDMD010000017.1 GCA_019306185.1 Deltaproteobacteria bacterium | reverse complement strand
TGTCATTTCGACCCGAAGGGGAGAAATCCCTTAATAATTTTTGCCGCCCTCGCAACAAAAAATAAAAACCCGTCATTTAATAAAGGGATTTCTCCTCGTTTCACTCGTCGAAATAACAACGTAAAATAAAGATTTGTTGAAATGACAGGGTGAAAACAAGAACCGGCGCAAAGACAAGCAAAAAAATAGCCGGCAATACCAAAAAAGCGATAAATAATAGATATTGGCAAAACGTTTAAGCTTGAAATGCAGGTTTTTTAGCGCCGACTAAAATAGAATTTTTTTTGTTTTTTGCTTTCAAGCTTTTTTAAAACAAATATGGTTTTGCATCTCTGGCTGAGACCGGATAAGAATATCATTTTTTCGGCATTGATTTCCAAATTGAATATGTATGAGGAATGTTTTCGTTTTATAGTTAAGTTTTGTAACTGCTTTTAAACTTATTTAACTCTTTTAATTTTTTGGATTTTAAAACCAAAGTTACCCAATCTCTAAAAAGAGAGACAATCTCTTTGGAAGGTTCCGGGCTGCCGGAAAAATCGGAATTATAACTTTTAATCTTATCAAGAAGTTTTTCATAACCTTTTTTAAATCTTATGTTGTTCGGCTCCTTTTTTAACAAGTTTTTATATATTGTTTCGGAATAGTTTAAATAACCTTGTTCCGCAAATATATCCGCGATTGTTGCCGTTCGCCATTGCTCCTTATTTATCATCTTGTAAAGTCTCCTTTTTATCGACAAACTGTATTACTATTTCGCCCTCTCTTACCATTCCGAGTTCCCGCCTTGCAACATGTTCTATATACTCGGTATCGGTCGCCAATCTGTTTATGATTTCGGAGATTTTCCCGTTGCTCTCAGCAATCTTTTCGTTTGTCTCTATTATAGCGTCTCTTTTCTTTCTTAATTCGGAAATATTCCTAAACCCGTCTTTACCGAATATTACAAATATCAATATGCCTATTAAGACAAATGATAATATATATATAAGAATTTTTTCTATTCTGGTCAAAAGCTTTACCCTTTTTTTCTTATTGCCCGTCCGACATCTTTAAGCGCGTCTTTGTTTAAAATGCAGGAAACGGCAATATATATAATAAATCCCACAATTATTAAAAACCCTACCTTATAAATAATCATAGTAGTTATAACCGATTTTGTTTGAATAAAAAAGAGAAAAATATATAAAAAAGCTCCCATTATTAAAGCGCTGATAAAACTTTTTATGCCGGATTTTAAAATTGTTCCGCCTCCTAATCGTCCTATTTTTTTTCTTAAAAATATTATAAGAAGGGTTAAATTTATCATGGAAGCTAATGAGTTTGCAAGCGCAAGACCGCTATGGCTTAAAAATTGCATTAATATAAAGCTTAAAATTATGTTTGAAGCTATTGATATCGCGGCTATTTTAACCGGAGTTTTTGTATCCTTTATTGAATAGAATGTGGAAACCGTAATTTTGACGCAGGAAAACGCCCATAAACCTATTGAATAACTTAAAAGCGCATAAGCCGTAAGTTTTACCGCCTCGGCGTCAAAAGATCCTCGCTCGAAAAGAAGCGATACTATAGGCTCCTTTAATACTATAAGCCCTGCCGCCGCGGGCAGGGTTATAAAAAGGATTAATTTTAAGGCATAGGCAAAGCTTTTTTTAAGCCCTTTGTAATCTTTTACCGCAGCTTGTCTCGAAAGGCTGGGGAGCAAAGCGGTCGCAGTGGCTATGGCAAATATTCCGAGAGGAAACTGAACAAGGCGATCTGCATAATAAAGGTATGAAACGCTTCCTTCGGGAAGAAGCGACGCAAACATTGTTCCTATTACAATATTAATTTGGTAAACCGCGGAGCCGAATATTGACGGTAGCATTAATTTCCCTATTTTTTCTATTCCGGGATGGCGAATGTCAGGCTTTTTTATTATTGGAATTTTATATTTTATAATAAAAGGAATTTGAAGGGCAAGCTGTAAAACGCCTCCTGCAATTACTCCGTAAGCAAGGCAATTTACAGGATCAATCTCTATTATTTGCGATATAAAAACGGCGGCGATCATTCCGAGATTTAAAAATACGGGAGCCAAAGCAGGCGCCGCAAAATGACCGAGCGTATTTAAAATGCCCATGCAAAGCCCTACTATCCCGATTAAAAATATATAGGGAAACATTATTCTTGTAAGCTCTATGCAACGCGCTATTTTATCGGGGTAGGATATAAACCCGGGAGCGACGATTTTGACTATAAAAGGAGCGCCCGCTATTCCTAATATTGTTATAATGATCAATATAACGGATAATATTATCAAAACAGCCTGCGCAAGATTAAAAGCGCTTTTTTTGCCGTCCGTCGTAATATACCCGGTAAAAACCGGAATAAACGCCACGCTTAAGGAACCTTCGGCAAAAAGACTTCTTAAAATGTTAGGTATTCTAAAAGCTACAAAAAATATATCCGAAGTATATCCGGCGCCGAAAAAACCGGCTATTACCATGTCTCTTATAAATCCGAGTATTCTGCTTATAAGCGTCGCGAAACCTACTATTCCGGCGGCTTTGGTTAGTTTTGATTTTTCAGACATAAAAACCCTTGACATGTTATAATCTATTATATACTAATTCTTTCTTTAAAATTACGACATAGCTTATGCCGAGCTTTACGCTCAAATAAAACACTATGCAACGATATTATAATATTTTTTCCGTATAATCTGATTATAAACGTATAAATATGTTAATAAAAAAGGAGTAATATTTTGGGTAATCATAAATCCGCTATAAAACGCGCAAAACAGGATAAAGTAAAAAGCCTTCGCAATAAAGGCGTAAAAACTCAAGTTAAAAATATAATTAAAAGCTTAAGAACCGCAGATTCAGACGCCGCAAAAACCGTTTTTATCAAGGCTCAATCTGTTATAGATAAAGCCGTAAAAAAAGGGGTTATTCATAAAAAAACAGCGTCTCGAAAAATATCAAGACTTGCCAAAATAGTTGCAGATTAAAAATCTTCGGTAAGCATTAGATAAATTTTTTCCGCCAGTCTTTTAGATAATATCTTTATGGCGTTATTCCTTGTATTTTCGGAATGCCGTTTGTCTGCGTAAATCTTATAATCCTCTTGTTCGGAAATATTTTCAAGCAAGCGAAGCGTTTTTCCGCCGGCGCCCGTAAGTTTTACGTCAACGCTCGCCATTATTCTTCGTTCGTTTGAAGAACTTATATTAATACGGGATATTGTTTCGGTTGATATAAACTTTATAGTTCCGGAAATTGCGGGAACCGATTTATCGCCGGATTCTCCAAATCTGTTTAATATAGTTATTCCGGCTCGCGACAACTCGTTTATTAAATCATTTGTAATTATCGGCGCAACCTGATTTTCAATAGTAAAATTCTTAAACATAAAAACGTTTAATTCCGAAATGCCTCCGGCAACCTTTTCTTTGCCGGAAAATTTATACCCGCAGGATATAAAAAACAATAAAAGCAATAAACCCGCAGCGCAAACAGTTACTCTTTTAACTCCGCTATTCTTCATATTAAAAGCCCTTTTACTCTGTTTATAATTTTATTATCAAATTTCTCCTCGTTTTGTCCGTCCGAAAAGGAGAAAACCCTTTATTATTTTGATAATAGTTCTTTTATATTTCGCTTTAAACCTTCCAAAACTTATCCGCAGGCAAATCTCGAAGATATTTTGCCAATTTTTTTCCTTGTTCGCTTCTATCCATAATCTGATACTTGCCTTTTAAATTCGATTTTTCCATTACCTTTTTATTAACGAATATAGGAGCGTTAAATCGAAGAGCTATGGCGATAGCGTCGCTTGGTCTGGCGTCTATATCTAAGACTTTATCCTTTAACATCAGCCAGATTTTAGCGTAATAAGTATTATCCCTAATATCCGTTAGCTCGGCTTTTGCCACCGATACGTTAAGTTCTTTCAATACATTCTTAAACAGGTCATGAGTCATAGGCCGATCGAACTTTATCTTCTGCATTGCCGAAACTACAGCAGAAGCCTCTAACATTCCTACATGAATAGGAATTACCTTATCTTTTTCTATCACTTTTAAGAAGATAACCGGTAAATTGATAGCTTTATCTATACGAATATTTTCCACTATGGCTTTATACATACCCTTTCCTTTTCCGACATATTAATATAAAAAATTAAAGTATGCCCCATAAAGAATGGGAAAAGGCTTTTTCAATCTTTACATTAACAATTTTGCCTATCGGTTCATAATCTTTGCTTGTTATAAAATTAACTATCTTATTAGTATCGGTTCTTCCTGTCCATTCTTTTTTTTCATTTTTAAAAAGCCCTCTTTTGCTTAACCCTTCCGCAAGCGTTTTTTGAATAGTCCCTACAATATCCTTATTCTTTTTTTTCGTATAATATTCCTGAAGTTTAAGAAGCCTATAAAGTCTTTCTTTTTTTTCCTTTTCCGAGGTCATATCCTTAAATTTTCGGGATGCGGCATTAGGGCGAGGCGAATAAACAAAAGCAAATATGCCGTCAAACTCGATATTTTTTATCAAATCGAGAGTCATATTAAAATCCTCTTCCGTTTCTTGACAAAATCCTACGATAAAATCGCTTGTTATGGAAATATTAGAAACCGATTTTCTTAATTTTTCAATCTTTTCAATATAATCCTTTATCTTATATTGTCTGTTCATTCTTTTTAAAACGGCATCCGAGCCGGATTGAACCGGCAAATGTATATGGGGACATAATTTGTCAAATTTTTTAAAGGCTTCTATCAGATCGTCTCCCAAATCTTTTGGATGCGAAGTGGTAAATCTTATCCTTTTTAATCCTTCTATTTCATTTACTAATTCTATAAGTTTGGCAAATGTAATGGTTCCGTTTTTTTTGCCGTAACTATTTACATTCTGCCCTAAAAGAGTAATTTCGGAAGCTCCGTTTGCAACAAGCATTTTAATTTCATTAATTATGCTTTCCGGCTTTCTGCTGATTTCTCTGCCGCGAACATAAGGAACCACGCAGTAAGAACAAAAATTATCGCAGCCTCTCATTATTGTTACAAATTCTGAAATATCGACCTTGCTTTTCGGAGAACGGAGCAAAGGTTCCTCTATGGGGTTGTCGAATCCCGTATCTACGGGACGATATTTTGTCTCCGCCGCTTTTTTTACTATTTCCGGCATACGATATATAGCGTTTACTCCGGCTACAAAATCCAAATAAGGCATTCTTTCGATTATCTTGCGCCCTTCCTGCTCCGCCAAACATCCGCATACTCCTATTGCAACCTTTTTATTCCTTTTTAACTTTTTAACTCTTCCCAAAAAACTAAACGCCTTTTGACAAGCCTTCTCTCTAATGCTGCAAGTATTGAGTATTATAATATCAGCTTCGCTCGCGGAATCCGTAATCTCGCAGCCGCATTCTTCAAAGCTTTGCCGTATCTTGTCCGAATCGTAAACATTCATCTGACATCCCAACGTATCTATATATAATCGCTTATTTTTATAATAATTCATAAACGGCAATATCTTTCTTTAATTCGTTTATAAGCATATCAAACTCATCTAATGCGCCGCGGGCTATATAAAGCAATATAAGCCCTTTATTTGCGTCGATTGTTTCAAAATTTGCAATCCCGTCGTAAGCTTCTAATAGAAACCTTAAAAAATAGATATTTTTTTTATTTATATAATAATATTTTTTAATCATTTATTTAAAGCTCGGCGTACAATTTTCTATTTGCCGCCTTTTACGCTCCGAATTTTTCTTTTCTGTTTTTATTATAAAAGCTTCTATCCCAATCCGAAATAATGCAAAATTTTTTTCTGCAAAAACTTATAAGGTTATAATCAAATATATTCAATAATAAATTTAATAAAACGATTTTTAGTTAAAAATAACCGTTGTTTGAAAATACTCTATAAGCTATATACCGAATTTATGAAAACCAACTGGAAAATTTTACAACCGGATATTAAAACCGTCCGCTCCGTAAGCGCCATATTGAAATGCGGGCAGATTATAGCGACCATTTTTGCAAATAGAAATCTGACCTTGCAAGATAACATAAAACTTTTTGTAAACCCGTCCTTAAGTAATCTCGGTTCTCCTTTTAAAATAAAAGATATGGATAATGCGGTAAAACGTATAGTCTCCGCCGTTCAAAACTCCGAAAAAATATTAATATTCGGAGATTATGACGTTGACGGCATTACCGCCACCGCCATAGTTTATGACTTTTTAAAAAAAGCCGGAGCCGATATTATTTTTTATATCCCTCACAGGATAGAAGAGGGATACAGCATTAAAAAAAAAAGTATAGATTACGCAAAAACAAAGGACGCAAATCTTATTATTACCGTAGATTGCGGCTCAAACGGCTTTGAAGCCGTCGAAGAGGCAAAAAAAGTCGGGATAGATATTATAATAACCGATCATCACAAAACGCCCGAAATTTTACCGAACGCCTACGCCGTGGTAAACCCGAAACGTAAAGACTGCTCGTCCGGCTTGGAATATCTTGCAGGCGTGGGCGTCGCCTACTATTTAATAATATGTATTAGAAAACATTTTAGAGATATAGGTTTTTGGAATAAATCAAAACCGGAGCCGAATTTAAAAGAGTTATGCGATCTTGTGGCGCTCGGAACAGTAGCCGACATAGTTCCGTTAATTAATGAAAATAGAATATTTGTAAAAACAGGTTTGGATAACATCAACAAACGGGCAAGGCTCGGCATTAAAAAACTGATAAAAATAAGCGGGATAAACAGCGGCAAAATAGACGCCGAGGATATATCCTTTAAGCTTGCGCCGAGATTAAACGCCGCCGGAAGAATGGATAGCGCAAATTGCGCTGTTCGGCTTTTAACCGCTCGACAAGACGAGGAAGCGGATAATATAGCCGCAAGTTTAAACCGGCTTAATATAGAGCGTCAAAAGACCGAAAAAAAAGCGCTTGACAAAGTCTTTGCTTACATCAAGGGAGATTCTAGTATTTTAAAAAGAAAAGCGCTTGTTTTGGTTAATGAAAACTGGCATCAAGGAATAATAGGAATAATGGCTTCCAGAATAGCCAAAAAATTTAAACGCCCCGCGGTGCTAATAGCTTTAAACGAAAACTTTGGAAAAGGCTCGGCAAGAAGCATTCCCGGAATTGACATATACGAGGCTTTTAAAGAATGCGAAAGCTATTTGGAAGATTTTGGAGGGCATCCTATGGCTGCAGGCATACAAATTAAAAAAGACAATATAAACGGCTTTAAAGAACATTTTGAAAAGACAATAACCGACTTTTTAAACGACAAAAAGTCTGGGGCGGATATTATTATAGATCGAAAAATAACCTTTGCGGATATTAATTCCGATCTTATAACGGCATTAGATCCTCTTAAACCTTTTGGAACCGCCAACCCGGAGCCTTTATTTATAGCCGAAAACGTAACCGTCCAAAAATTTTGGGTTATAGGAAAAACTCATAAAAAAATGCTGCTAAAAGACGAAACCTGTAGAAACGGCAAACTTATTTCGGCAATTCAATTTAATGTCGATATTGAAGATATGGATAAAAAAAGATTTGATTATATAATATTTAACCTCTCCTTTAACAAATGGAAGGGAAGTAATAGTATTCAGCTTCAAATAAAAGATTTTTTATAGTTTAATTGTATAGATACAAATAATTATATCTGTATCTATACAATTATAAAATATTAAATTTTATCCGGAAGCGGAACAACCAGAACAGGTTTTGAACATTTTGCTATAACTCCGAGAGCTACGCTACCTATAACCACGTTTGATAGCTTTCCATGACCATGAGTTCCCATAATTACCAAGTCATAATTTTTTTCTTCCGCTTCGGAAACGATTCCGCCCGTCAAATTTCCTATTTTTACTACTATATCGCCTTCGGATATAGGACAATTCGGCATTGTTTTTATATCTTCACGCGAGATTATACGAATTCGATTACGCATAAGGTTTTTTGCGTTTTCTACATCCATGTTACTAAAATTTTTATTCTCGCTTTTAAAAATTTTTGTCATATCAGTTCCCGCATATGCAGACAACTCTTCAAGCTTATCAGGAACTATATGCAGCATCGTAATTTTTGCTTTATACTTATCTGCGATACTGCAAGCATAACGTATCGCATATCCGGCAGTATCAGATAAATCGGTAGCATAAAGAATTCGTTTTATATCCTGTATTAAGGAAGGCTTAAAAATAGCGTCTTCTGTTTTGGTTTGAGAAGCATCAGTAGATAGACGCTCCTCTTTAACTACGGGACCAAATAACTTATCCGTAAATTTAACATACCAAGCAGCTGATTGAACCTGAATAATATAAGCTATGGCTATAACCAACGCCGCCATCGAGCCTTGCGGGCCAAAAGCGTTAATTGCTATTGCCAAAGCGATCGAAAGATTTCTCATAACCGAACCGTAAACCAAGGCTATGGCGTCTCCTCTCGGAAGCATTATTTTCCCTACCAAAGAGCTAAGAGCATAATTAAAAGCATATATTATTGTAAGCGGCATTAAAATAAAGGCCAACATCTGCGGCGAAGCTACAATAGCTCTTGATTTAAGAGCAATGGCAATAAAAACAATTCCTATTACCCCTATTGTAGATAAGCCGGGAAAACGAGGCGCCCAAACCTGTTGAAACTGTTTAACGCCATGTTTTTTAATCAAAAAACGCTGCGTAGCGTATCCTGCAAGCATAGGGATAAAAACAATAAATAAAATCTGTTTCATTACCGCCGATATATTAACCTCTAAATTTGCTCCCATAAGAAATTTTATATAAAAAGGAGTCGCTATCGAGCCGAGAGTCAAACCTATTACCGTCATTTTTACCGCGGCTTCAACATTTCCTTTTGCAAAACCTGTCCACGAAATAGTCATGCCGCTTGTAGGAACAAGCCCCGCAAGCAGCAGCCCCAACGCCATATAAGGCTGTTCCTTAAAAAATATTATTCCCAGACCAAAAGCTACAAAAGGAATAATTCCGAAATTAATAAATTGAGTAATAAGTTGCGCCTTAATATCGCCTCCTTCAAAAACCTTTTTAATCTTTAAGGTTACCATCATAGGATAAACCATAAGAAAGGTGAACGGAACAATCAAACTTTTTAAAAAACGAGCGTCGAATATAACGCCGAATATAAAGCCTAAAATCATCATAATCGGAATTGCAATTACCAAATTTTTATTAACCAAACCTAAATATTTCCACATTTTTTTTCCTATCCTTTATAAATTTATTTTCAATAAATATTTTTTATCGCTTTTAATAAAGGAATTTCTCCTCGCTTTGCTCGCCGAAATGACAAGCAAAAATAACTTATATTAAATTTCCCCTGTCATTTCGAACCGAAGGGAAAAATTCCTTTATTAGCGCCTTCTGCTATTATTCTTTGGTCCTTTTGTACAATTTTTTTGCGATGAGTAATAATTGAACTTTTATTTTAATATTTGCAAGTAAAATAACTAACCGGAGCTATTTTTATGTTCCGTACAAAGTCTATATAACGGACATTTATCGCATAAAGGCTTTCTTGCAATACAAATTTGCCTGCCGAAAAATATAAGTCGCAAAGAAAAATCGTTCCAATCTTTTTTCGGAACAACTTTCATAAGCGCAAACTCTGCTTTTGTAGCGTCTTGAGTTTTTTCAATAAATCCGAGCCTTGCGGATATTCTTAATACATGCGTATCCACAACCATTCCCGGTATTCCGAAAGCGGAACCCAAAACTACATTTGCGGTTTTTCTGCCTACCCCGGGCAACTCTATAAGACGCTCCAAAGAATTCGGTATATCGCCGTTATATTTTTTTAAAAGCATTTCGGAGCATTTTTGAATATTATTAGCCTTTGCCTTATAATATCCGGTTGAATATATAAGCTTTTCTATTGATTTTAAATCCGCTTCGGCAAAATCTTTCGGCGCGGGAAATGTTTGAAAAAGCTTTTTCACTACTTTATTAACCTGTTTATCCGTGCATCTTGCGGATAATATTGTAGCTATTAGAAGCTGAAACGAATTTTTATGATAAAGCGCTGTTCCAACTACAGGGTAAAGCTCTTTTAAAATCTTTAAAATTTTTTTAATATTGGAGTTTATATTTAACATAAAAAGTTTCTCTATTTAAAATGTGTCAAATGGCTTCATTATATTGGACATCCTCAAACGAACGCGCAATAAAAAAAAGCGCAAGGCAAAAATTAAGGTTATGGTAAAAAAACATTGTGGCAATACGGTTATCCGCCGAATATGCACAGCTTGCTACGGATACAGTATTAAACTATTGCAAACGAATTCGCCCGATTTGAAAAGCGGAGCATAATAGCCGAGTTATCCGAACAAAAAAAATTAAATATACGGCATTACGAGTAAAAAGCCGTATATTTAACTTATATCAATGCCGTTTCGGGCTTATAACCGGTTATAAGCCGCTCCTTATATATTCCCATCTGTCTTCAGGCACATGCGCTCCTATAACTTTGCATACTTCATAACCGCATAAAGAGCCGAGTTCTCCCGATTTTTTTAATCCGAAACCGTTGGTAAGCCCAAATAAAAAGCCGGAAGCCCATAAATCGCCGGCTCCGGTAGTGTCCGACGCCTTAACTTTTCCGCTCGCCGGAGCAATTCTTATAATCTCGTTATTATTAGCAATATAGCTTCCTTTTTCCCCTACTTTTAAAATCGCAATCTTCGCCTTGTTTGCCAAAGCGGTTATCGCCTTGTTTTCATCCGAAAAACCGGTATAAGCTTTAGCCTCCTCTTCGTTTGCGATAAGAATATCTACATATTCCTCTACTATGTCGCGAAGCAGGTTTTTCGATTCTTCCACTACGGTATAACTGGCAAGGTCTAATGATATAAAAGCCTTAAACTTTTTTGCTTTTTTTAAAACTGCGGCCATAATATCGGGATTAAACAAAAGGTACCCTTCTATATGGACAAGATAAATATCTTTAAAAAATCTATCTTCTATCTCTTCGGGAGTAATGGTTGCAGACGCTCCCAAATAGGTAAACATTGTTCTTTCCGCATCCGGGGTAATAATCGAAAGTACCCTTCCGGTAGGCGAAGCCGACTTGATTAAATAAGGGGATACGGCGCTGTTTTTAAGCTGGTTTTCAAAAAACAAGCCGTTTTTGCCGACGCCGGATTTTCCGACAAATCGAGCGTCGCCTCCAAGCCTGCCTATTCCTACGGCGGTATTGCATGCCGAGCCGCCCGGGGCGGTTGCGGAAACAGATTGTGATATGGAAAGATATTTTTTTATTATTTCCGGCTCTACAAGATGCATTCCTCCTTTTGAGCCTATTGTTTGTTTTAAAAAATCATCCTCTTCATTTAAAAGTATGTCGATTAAAGCCCCTCCTACGCATAATATCGGTTTTTTTTTCATTTTTCCCTTTCCGTTTCTTATCTTTTTATATGTTGATACAGTTCAGCCTTCTTTGCTTTATAAACCTGCGGAAATTATAGGCAAACATTATACGGCAAAAAACGCCGGATATAATATTATAGAAGCCTGCGTATCCACATATGCTTTATTTGAAATTTTTAAAAATATGGGGCTAATCTCATATTTTATTATTTGTTTAATACGGTTATTAAAACCGACCTTTATCCGTTTGGAAATAAACTATTAACTTATATGATAAAAAGTTTCAAACCAAAAGAAGTGTTGTTATCTATAAATCCCTTGTTTTTTATTTCCTTTTATGTCAAAAAGTCAAACTTGTATAATGCTTCTTGCATTTATTATATAAGCAAAATATATATAAAAACCGTTTATGATGGCGCCGTAAAAAATAAGGGCTTTTTAAAGAAAAAAACGGCTTAACAATACAATTATTCTATAAAAAATAGAATATTAAATTACTTATGAGGGAAGATAATGAAAATTAAATCCTTTTTTATATTGCTATTATTATTTATAACGGCCGCCTTAATCTTTACGGGCTGCTTTTTTAATAAAAAAATAGCGGGAGCTATTCCGGGATTAGAACCCGGCGGTAAAGATTTAAAAAAAAGGATAGCGGTTATTTTTAAGGATAACGGCTCAAAAAATGATATACAAAATATTCTATATAAAGTTAAAGAAAGTTTTTTGCCGGAAGTTGCCGATGAAAGCGACGATATAATTGTACTGCGGGACGAAAAAGGGGATATTGCATCCGAGTTTTTAAATCTGCCGGTTTTATATTCAAATAATTACGATAATCTTTTTCTTGTGCCTACAGGCAGACGTATCGGGCTTGACGCCGCGGTTTTTATAAGCGCGGATATTGTCAGCAGAAGAAAAGCCGTCGGATACTTTATGTTTAAAAAACATGTAAACTTTAGCGTTGTCGAGATTAAAGCGACCGTTTATGATATGGAGACCGGAGCAAAACTTTTGGATAAGGTTTTTGCGGAAGAGGTAGAAAGAGAATATGACGATTTTATCGACATAGCGGACGAGGAGAACAAGATTGATTTTTCGGAATATGAAGAGGTAATTATAGATATCGCCGAAGACGCGGCGGAAGAGGTTTGCGAAGCGATAGAAGCGGAAGAATGGAAAGGTTACATTATAAAAAGAGATAAAGATAAAGCGATTATTTCCGCGGGAAATCAAGCCGGATTAACCGAAGGGGATATTTTTAATATTTATAATTCCGGCTCTACCGTTAAATCTGCGGATACGCAACATTTTTTTATACCGGGCAAAAAAATAGGAACATTACAGGTAACCGTCGCCGAGCAGGAGGCGTCTCGAGCGATTATTCTTTCGGGCGAAGGAAATATTTCGGCGGGCAATATAGTTAAATATGCAAAATAGGTTAATTCTATTCCACGCTGTTTTATGACATTTTTGCTTACATAGTTTTTAATATTAACATATTGAAAAAACGGTAAAAAGGTTCGCTATCAGCCTTCTTACTGTTTTTTTATGTTTTTTATAAGGATATAAAGTTTTAACAATAAAGAGATTTATCGCTTTGCTTAAAATAACGGGCTTTTGATTATATAAGCGATTGTAAATCTCCTAACTAATATTATAAACATGGCAAATCATCTTAATAAGTTAATAAAAAATAGGGGGTTAAGATTTGTACGGTTTAAACGCTATTTCTGCATATAACGGATGGGCTATATCCGCTTTGGGTATATCGATTGTTTTTACGGGATTGATATTTTTATCATGCGTGGTTGAACAGCTGCATAAAATTTTAAAAATATGGGACGACAGAAAATTATATATTCAAAAATTAAGAGGCATTAAAAAAACTTATGTTAAAGAGGCTGTTGACGAGGTTGAAACCCCTATAGACATGGAGGAAGCCGAACGAAATGCAAGACTTTTGACCAATGTTATAGGAGGCGAGCCTTTTTCTTTGCCAAAGCTTATTTATATAGCTAAAAAAAGAGGGCTTAAATCTCCTTATTCCACTATAGATAAGCTTTTAAAAGCAAAAGCTATAAGCGCCGACGGAAACGGCTATTTTATATGGAGCAAAACCAAAAAAAGCTATTAATTTTAGACTAATAAAGGATTTTTTATAGAAAAATGGAAGAAATGTTAATGCAATTTTTGTCTAACACTGGCTATGCAATGGCGGATTATAGACATCTGATAATGATTTGCGTAGGATTAATATTTATTTATCTCGGCATAGCTAAAGATTACGAGCCTCTTTTGCTTGTGCCTATAGGCTTTGGAATATTAATGGGAAACATTCCGGTATTTAAAGGGCTGGGGCTTAGCATCTACGAAGATACCAGCGTGCTTCATTATCTTTATCAGGGCGTAACCAAAGGCATTTATCCGCCTTTAATATTTTTAGGTATCGGAGCTATGACGGATTTTTCTACAATGCTTGCCCGTCCGATTCTAATGCTTTTGGGAGCGGCGGCTCAAGTAGGTATTTTTGCAACATTTCTCGGCGCGCTCGCTCTTGGCTTCGAGCCTAACGAGGCGGCTTCCATAGGCATTATAGGAGGAGCGGACGGACCTACGGCTATATTTTTAACCGCTAAACTCGCCCCGCATCTTATAGGACCAATAGCAATAGCCGCTTATTCTTATATGGCTCTTGTTCCGGTAATTCAGCCGCCTATCATGAGACTTTTTACCACTCGTAAAGAACGTTTGATTAAAATGGACGAACCGAGAGTGGTAAGCAAAAGAGAGAAAATAATATTTCCTATAATCGGCCTTTTATTATGCTGTTTTCTTGCTCCGGCGGCGCTTCCGCTTTTGGGGATGCTTTTTTTGGGAAACCTTTTAAAAGAATCCGGAGTAACCGAACGTTTGGCTAAAACCGCAAGAAATGCGGTAATAGATACGGTAACAATTGTTCTTGGTTTAACCGTGGGAGCAAGCACTCAGGCGGATATATTTTTAACGCCTCAGTCCATAAGAATTTTCATTCTCGGCGCCCTCTCCTTTGGAGTCGCCACATCGTCGGGGCTTTTATTTGCAAAATTTATAAATATTTTTTTAAAGAATAAAATAAACCCGTTAATAGGCGCCGCGGGCGTCTCGGCGGTGCCAGATTCCGCAAGAGTTGTGCAGGTTGTAGGGCAGGCGGAAGATCCTACCAATTTTCTTTTAATGCATGCTATGGCTCCCAATATTTCCGGAGTTATAGGGTCGGCAATAGGAGCGGGAATCCTTTGGAGTTTTATAAGATAAATTCAACCTGTTAAAAATAGTGTGAAATATGCATAATTCCTCTTTAATATTATCGACGGTTACTTTCATTTACGCTCTTTCGGCATGTTTTTATGTCGGGTTTTTGATTTTTAAAAAAGAAATGTCGGGTAAAATCGGCTTCGCCTTTCTAATAACCGGATTTATCGGAAATACGGCGGGCATTATTTTAAGGTGGGTAGAATCTTATCGGCTCGGAATAGGGCATGCTCCGCTATCCAATCTTTATGAATCGCTGGTATTTTTTTCTTGGACATGCGCGGCGCTTTATATTTTTATAGAAAAAAAATATAAAAATCGCTCCATCGGAGCATTTGTTATGCCATGCGTTTTTTTCGCGATAGCCTACGCTTCTCTTTCCCCTAATATCAGCGATAAAATCAATCCGCTTGTTCCGGCTTTAAAAAGCAACTGGCTTATTGCTCATGTGTTAGTATGTTTTTTAGGATATGCGGCGTTTACAATAGCGTTCGGCGTAAGCCTTATGTATCTGTTAAGAAATTCGGAAGGCGTTTTAAAAAATAAAAAAATATTTAACTTTTTGCCGAATAATGACACTCTTGACGATCTGGTATACAGAACGGTTATGTTCGGATTTCTTTTTTTAACCACGGGCATTATAACCGGAGCGGTTTGGGCAAATTCGGCATGGGGAACATATTGGTCTTTTGACCCTAAAGAAACATGGTCTCTTATTACATGGTTTATCTATGCGGTTTTGCTTCATCTCAGATTTATGAGCGGATGGAGAGGCAAAAAAATAGCTTGGGTATCTATAATCGGTTTTACAGCGGTATTATTTACATATTTCGGAGTTAATTATCTGCCGGGGTTGCATAGCTATGCTAATTAGCTTCATACATTCTTTATTTATAATTATTTCGGTATTATTTTTAACCGCTTTAACTTCGCTATCGTCCGTTCTGCTTTCTTTTTTTGATTCCAGCGGAGGCGACCTCGTCCATAAAATATCAGCTCGAAGCTGGGGAAAAGCCCTTCTATTTGTAAGCGGAATTAAAGTGGAAGTTCGCGGGCTTTCAAACATAGACTTTAACGAATCCTATATCTATATGCCTAATCATCAAAGCTTATACGATATACCGGTATTGCTCGGACGTCTTCCCATACAATTTCGATGGCTTGCAAAAGCGGAACTCTTTAAAATACCGGTATTCGGACGCGCAATGAAAGGCGCCGGTTATATAAGCATAGATAGAAAAAATCGCAATTCTGCAATAGGCAGCCTTAACAAAGCCGCTAATTCTATGAAAAGCAAAGGAGTGTCCGTTGTAATATTTCCGGAAGGAACAAGAAGCCCTGACGGCAAAATATCATCTTTTAAAAAAGGCGGGTTTTATCTTGCCGTAGATGCCGAAGTTCCTATTGTTCCGGTAATTATAAAAGGCACAAAAGAGATAGTTCCCAAAAAAAGCTTTTTAATTAAACCGGGCAAAGTTATATTGGAAATTTTGGAGCCTGTTAAAACGGACGGATATAACTCCAGAGATGAAAAAATAGAGCTTTTAAATAAAGTCCGGAATATTTTAATCGAAAAATATGAGGCTTTAGAAGATACGGATTAATATTTTTTTATTACGATATTTTTTTTAAAGGAGAAATCAAATGCGTATTATTTCGGTTATTAATTACAAAGGCGGTGTTGGCAAGACTTCGGTTACGGCTAATTTGGCTGGCGAATTGGCATATAGAGGACGTAAAATTTTGTTAATTGATTTAGACCCTCAAGCAAGTTTAACCTTTTCTTTGATTAAACCTGAGGAATGGAAAGCTGATTTTGAAAAATCCGGAACAATTAAAAACTGGTTTGATTCAATGGAAGACGGAAATCCAATATCTTTAAATGATTTGATATATTCGCCTGAAAAGACAAAAAAAATATTAGAAGACAGAGGAAAATTAAATTTAATTCCATCTCATCTTGGCTTAATTAATGTTGATCTTGAACTGGCTACGGAATTGGGAGGCGCAAACATAAAGCAATCAAAACGAAAATATTTGAAAGTGCATAAAAGATTATTTGACGGATTGAAAAGTATTGATAAGGAGTTATATGATATAGTTCTAATTGATTGTCCGCCTAATTTTAATATTGTAACAAAAAATGCTATTGTTGCAAGCGATTATATTTTAATTCCTGCAAAACCGGACTATCTTTCTACTCTGGGCATTGATTATTTGATACGAAGCTTAGATGAATTAGTTAATAATTTTAATGATTTTGCAGAGAGTGGAAGTGGAGACGAGGTTGAAAGAACAATAAAGCCCGAAATTTTGGGGGTTATATTTACAATGGTTCAATTTTATAGTAATCGTCCCATAGCAACGATTCGACCTTTTATAGCGCAAACGAAAAGTTTAGATATTCCTGTTTTTGCGTCATATATAAGAGAGAATAAAACAATGTTTGCGGATGCGCCGCAATATGGCGTCCCGGTTGTTCTATCAAATACTATATCTGAAACATATCGGCAGGTAGTTGAAGAAATTAAAGAATTTGTTACCGAGTTTGAAAAAAAACTTAACCTATAGCTACCGGTGAAATCTATGAAATCTAATAAACAAATATTTATTAAATTATTAAGAGAAGTTGAAAAAAATGTAAAAAATTTAAAGGATGAACAATTTGAAGAATTCGTAAAAGGAAATTTTAGAATTCAGATAACCCCTTTGAAAGATACTATAAATAAGCCTAATAAAAAAAAAATTAAAAAAGGCGTTTCCGAAAATCAGCTTCAAGAAGTTATTAATCTTCTTAATAATACTGACGAAAGGGAGGCGGGACTGAAGATTCTTAATGAGAAAGGCGCTAATAAATTTTATTTGGCGGCTTTAATGAAAAGCCTTGATATACCTTCTTTGCAACGTGATAATATTGAGAAATTAAAGGAAAAGATAATAGAAGCTACTATTGGATACAGACTTAGATCCAAAGCGATACAAGGTAAAAGCAGACCGAATGAGCGGGACTAACATAAAAAAATATCCCTTTTGATAGATTTTGGCATAAAAACATATTTTTACAGTGAGAATTTTATTCGATAGCATAATGGAGCCGGCGAGCGGAATTGAACCGCTGACCTGCTGATTACGAATCAGCCGCTCTACCATCTGAGCCACGCCGGCTTGGCTTGTAGAAGCGCATAAAAACGCCTTCTTTTGCTTCATTTATCCGCATTGAACGCAAACCAAATAAGACATTTTTCTACGGCAACCATTAAATAAATATTAGACGTAAGATAGCTACTTTTTTTATGAATCAAAATCAAGTAAAATTTTCAAAAGACGCTTTTATAAATAAAATAATCGCGTCCGAGCATGGCATAATAGACTGTCCCGGGCTTTACGGTTCGGAAAAAGCCTACCTGATATCCGAATTATATAATAAGCTTAACAAAAAAATAGCGGTAATAGTTCCTAAAGTAAAGGACGCCGAAAAAGTTTCTAACGATTTATTTTTTTTTAATAACAAGCATAAAATTATCAATTTTCAGGCATATAACGCAAGCCCCTTTAAATCATTACCTTACGACAATGAAACCGCGGCTTTAAGAATAGCTACGTTATACGATTTTATAACCGGTTCCAATCCGTTTTTAACGGTAATTCCGGCGGAAGCTTTACTTTACAAAGTTATGCCGAAAAAAGAGCTTGTCGATTTTGCGGAACTTATATTATCCGGCGAAGATATTGATAGAGAGGCTTTGATAGAAAAACTTGCCTGCGGCGGATATTTACGAACTCCTATAGCGGAAGAACCCGGAGATTTTTGTGTTAGAGGCGACATAATGGATATTTTTTCTCCTCGTTATCAAAACCCGATCCGTATAAGCTTTTTTGGAGAAACCGTTGAATCGCTAAGATTTTTTTCGCCGACAACCCAAAGAACTTTGCAAGAAATCAAGGAGGCGATAATACTTCCATGCGTCGAGGCGATTATAAAAGAGGATGCTTTAGATAGCATAACAGAAAAAACCAAAGCGATAATGCGGCGTTACAAGTTTTCCGATTATGAAATCGAATCTTTTATTCAAAAAATAAAAACCGAGAAAAACTATTCGGATATATCCAAGTTTATACCTGCAATCTATAACGACTCCGACTTATTACAGAATTATCTTGGGGACGCGGTTTTTATAAATTATGATAAATCCGGCTTACAAGACGCTCTTCTTGATTTGGAAGCAAAAACATATAAAGACTATAACAAGGCTATGGAGGAGAAACGGTTTTGCGTAGAGCCGGATAAACTTTATATTAAATGGAAACAATTTGAAAAAGAGGCTGAAAAAAAAATCCTTATAAATTTTACAGGCAGCTTTTCCCATTCTAATGCGGGAAAAACAGACGCTTTTAAATTCGATATTGAAGACAACAGCTTAGTTGCGGGACAATTACGCGGTTTTTATGAAAAAGATCATATATTAAAGCCTCTTGCCGAATGGATAGGCGCGAAAAGAAAATTAAACTGTAAAATAGGAATTGTTTGCGGTTCCGACATACAGGCAAATAGAATTAAATCCTTAATGGCGCCTTATGGAATAGGCTTTGAGTTTATAAAAGATTTTTATTCCTTAGATATTGCAGGCGCTCAAACCGTTATTTGTAAAGGGGAGATTACTTCCGGTTTTTTTTGGCGGGACGAGCGTCTTGCATTGATTACCGAAGATGAAATATTCGGTTTAAAAAAAAGAGTAAGAAAAATAAAAAAACAGGAGCATAAGCTTACCGACTTTTTATTATTCGGCGATCTTAAAGAAGGAGATTTTGTAGTCCATACAGAGCATGGAATCGGCAAATATTCCGGAATTATAAAGCTTAAATCGGAAGGAATTGAAAACGATTTTTTAGTTGTGGAATATAAAGATAAAGATAAGCTTTATATTCCGTCCGATCGTCTTTCTACGCTTCAAAAATATATAGGCATAGAAGGAATCGTTCCCGCTCGCGATAAACTCGGCGGAACAGCTTGGGGCAACGCAAAAAAAAGATTAAAAAAATCCGCTGATAAAATAGCAAAAGATTTAGTTAAAATATATGCGGCGCGCAAGTCGGGAAAAGGACATGCCTTTTCCGTTCCGGATTCCTATTTTGAAGATTTCGAGGCAAGCTTTCCTTATGAAGAGACCCCGGATCAGCTAAAGGCGATAAACGACGTTCTATCCGACATGCAAAGCGAAATCCCAATGGACAGGCTTATATGCGGAGATATAGGGTACGGCAAAACAGAGGCGGCTTTAAGAGCTTCTTTTCTTGCGGCAAACGACGGCAAACAGACCGCAATACTTGCTCCTACCACAATACTTGCGCGGCAGCATTATGAGGTATTTAAAGAACGATTTGCAAAATATCCGGTAACGGTAGAATGTTTAAGTAGATTACAAAGTAGAAAACAGAGCGATAAAATTATAGAAGATATTAAAACCGGTAAAATAGATATTATAATAGGCACCCATAGACTCCTTCAAAAGAGTATTGAATTTAAAGACTTAAGACTTCTTATTATAGACGAAGAGCAGCGTTTTGGAGTGAAACATAAGGAGGCGTTAAAAAAAGCAAGAAGCTCTATAGACGTTCTTGCAATTACCGCCACTCCGATACCGCGAACCCTTCATCTGTCTATGATCGGTATAAGAGATATAAGCATAATAGCCACCAGACCAGAAGGCAGAAAAAGCATAATCACCAATGTTTGCGAATTTGACGACGGCATAATAAAAGAGGCTATTAAAAAAGAGATTGAAAGAGGCGGGCAGGTATTTTTTGTTCATAACAATATAGAAAAAATTTTTTCGATTGCAGATTTTATAAAAAAATTAGTGCCGGAGGCTCTGGTAGGCGTAGGGCATGGACAATTAGAAAAAAAAGAGATTGAAAAAATTATGAACAAATTTATTTCACAAGAGATAAATGTGTTAGTATGCACCACTATTATTGAATCCGGGCTCGATATAGCCTCCGCAAACACCATAATTATAGATAGGGCGGACTGCTTCGGGCTTTCGCAAATATATCAGTTAAGAGGAAGAGTCGGAAGATCGAATCAACAGGCTTACGCTTATCTTTTTACCCGTAAAAATACGGCGCTTACCAAAAATGCTCAAAGACGTCTTAAAGTATTAATGGAACATACAAAATTAGGCTCCGGTTTTAAAATTGCAATGAACGACCTGCAAATAAGAGGAGGCGGAACAATATTAGGAGCTTCCCAGTCCGGTAAAATTGCCGCTGTAGGATACGAAATGTTTGTAAAAATAATCGAAGAGGCTATTGCGAATATAAAAGGGGAAACCGTAACGGAAAAACTTAACCCTGAAATAAATATAAATATTTCCGCTTTTATCCCCGAAAGCTACATGGAGGATGCGGAACAAAGACTTGCCGCATACAAAAAACTTTCCGATATAACCGATATAGAGCGGCTGGCGGATTTTAATAAAGAGCTTGAAGACAGATACGGAAAGCTTCCTCCGACAACCAAAAACCTTTTTTTTAAAATCCTGTTTAAAGTTATGGCGCTAAAAACAGGCATAAAACGGCTTGACATTTCCAACCGAGACATAACAATTCATTTTTCTCAAAAACATATACAAGAGGCTTCAAAATTAATCGATTTAGCGCTTAATAATCCCAAACATTTTCATTTTACATCGGATAATACGCTAAAGGCGGCATTATTGAAAAAACGATTTAAAACGGACATATCCTATTTAAATGAAGTTAAAAATATATTGAAACGTATAAGGCATAATGTTATACTAAAAAGTTAATTTAAATTAAAAAGTGCGTTTCTATTTTTATAAAAATCTGTATAATCAAATTAAAAAGTCGGGTTTAAATTAATTATAAGGATGATAAATAATAATATAAAAAAATACGTGACATCTTTGCATAGCAAAAAAAAATGCCCGTTTTTACGGATTGCAAAAATTTTAAGCGCTTCTATGCTCAAACTATCTGTAGGGTTAAAGCCTGAGTATAATGGAAAAAAGGAGCAAGAGGATAAAACGTTTAAAAGTCTTGTTATAATATTTTTGATCGCTTTTATATGTTGCGGATGCAATATTGTCGGATGCGATTTCTCGGATAAAAACAACGTGCGACAGCGCCTGATAAAAGTAGGGGAGATAGAACTTTTTACGGAGGAATTCAATCAAATATTTGAAATAGTTAAAGCGGGATATGCCAAAGATATCAACGCAACCGAAGCTAAAATTGCAAAATTCAGACTTTTAATCGACTTAACCAATGAAATGCTTTTAATAAATGAAGCAAAAAAACTTGGAGTAGATATATCCGAACAGGAATTAAACAGAGCGGTTGACAATATAAAGGCGGATTTTCCTAAAAATCTTTTCGAGCGAATGTTTATCGAACAAGCTATATCTTTTGAAGTATGGAAAAAAAGGCTTAAATCTCAACTTATTATCAACAAGTTAATAACATCGAATCTGTTAAAAAAGGTTGCGATACTTCCCGAAGATATAAGAAAATATTACGCGTCTCCTTATAATAACGGGCAAGAAGGAAACAGTTCAACCAAAACAGACAATAATAAAAAATTACTTCAATACCTTCGTAATGAAAAGGCTCAAGAATTGTATAGCGGGTGGTTTGAAAAGTTTAAAAAAGCGTATTCTATAGAAATAGACCGAAATCAATGGCAAAAAATTTTCGGAGAATAACCTTTGTTTTTGCAAACGCTATTTAAAATCACGGCAAGGAGAAATTATATAAACGATTTAACAGCCAAATATAATTATAAAATTTTGCCATCCGACAAAACGATTTATTCGTTTGCAGAATGATTTTTTTTTAACCGCATAAATACATAAAGTATTGCGAAGATTAAAAAGATTGTTCAAAGCGGCAAACCGCAAAGTTATACGATAAAATCCAAACAGAGGAAATACTAATGAAATACTATAAAATACCTATTATTATAATATTGGCGGCATTATCAATCGGTTTTGCTTTCGGTAAGGCAAACGCCCAGAAATTGTTGGATAAGGTTGTAGCCGTAGTTAATAACGACATAATAACATTGTATGAGCTTAATAAAGTTTTAAAACCTTTTTCGGAAAAAATAGAAAAACAGAATTTGCCGAATAAAGAGAAAGCAATGGCGAATGCAAAACGCCAAACGCTTGAGCGGCTTATAGAAAAAACGCTTATTAATCAAGAAGCGGTAAAATTAAACATTTCGGTTGAAAAAAGTCGAGTAGATAGTTCTATAGTTGAATTTAAAAAACGCAATAATTTGACCGATACAGGCTTTAAAGAATTTTTAAGAAGACAGGATATAACCTATCAAGAATATCGAGCGCAGATAAAAGAATACATAATAAGAAATCTTCTTTTGAAACATGAAGTAAGGTCTAAAGTGGTAATTACAAAAGAGGAGATAACCGAACATTATAATAAAAATATAGATAAGTATTCCGAAAAAAAGCGTTATCATCTTTATAACATAGTTATGCGGATAAAAAACTTTGAAGATGATAAAGAAAAAGAGAAGGTTTATAATAAAATCGACGGGGTTTATAATAAAATAAAAAACGGGGCTTCTTTTACCGATATGGCGGTTCGATATTCGGAAGCCTCCAATGCCTCTTCCGGCGGCGATTTGGGGGAAATATCCTCTGATTTATTATCCGATAAAATAAAAAATGCGGTTTCAAAGATAAAACCGCTCGAAATCACTCCTGTTATAGAAACGGAGCAAGGGTTACAAATATTTTATCTTAAAGAGATAGAAGAGCTAAAAATTGAAACATTTGAAGACATCGCTTCGGTAATCGAAGCGGAACTATATCAACAACGCCTTGAGAAAAAATTTGATACTTGGATTGCCGATTTAAAAAAAAAGGCATATATAAAAATAACGCTTGAAGATTAACAGTCGGATAAAAGTTGTTTTTTGCTTGATTTGCAGTTTCGGATAACATGTTTTTTTGCATAGACTAACCATTATAAATTAATTTGAAAAATGAATACAGATCGAAATAAAATAATTACCGACGCTTTTAAAAGATTTATAAGACGCGGGGCTATAAGCCATCTAAAAAAAATGGTTAATAAAACCCACCCCGCTGATCTTTCTTTAATTTTTCGTTCGTTGACGCTTGCAGATCAGAAAAAACTATTTGCCTTAATAAAAGATACCGAACAAAAAGGCTGCCTTTTTAGCGAACTCGACAAGGATATATTCTTAAAATTTATAGAAGAAATGCCTGTAGATGAAATGGTGGAAATACTTGCGGATATGCCTTCGGACGACGTAGCGGATCTTCTTGCCGATATTCCCGAAGGAAAAGCCGACGAAATATTGAAAAGAATGCATAATGAGGATTCTCAAACCGTAGAGAACCTGTTAAGCTACGGAGATGATACCGCCGGGGGGATAATGGTTCCCGATTTTATCGCTTTAAAACAGGATATGACTGCCGGAGACGCCATAAAGGTAATTCAAAAAGATTATATTGAAGTTGAAATGCCGTTTTATCTTTACGTAGTTGACGAATATCATAAATTGGTAGGCATAAGCTCTTTAAGACAACTTGTTGTTGTGCCGCCGGAAAAACAACTAAAAGAATTTATGAGTAAAGACATCATTTCCGTTACTACGGATATGGATCAGGAAGAGGTGGCAAGAATCGTAGCTAAATATAATATATTAGCCGTGCCTGTAACCGATCATAGCAACGAATTAATAGGCATAGTAACCGTAGATGACGTTATAGATATTATACGCAGCGAAGCTACCGAAGATATACTTAAAATGGCGGGAGCGGGCGAAGAATATATTGAGACAAAGTCTGTCGTCAAAAGCACAAAAACAAGACTGCCTTGGCTTTTTGCCAGCTGTTTCGGAGGGATAGTAGCCTCCTTTATAATAGAAAAATTCGGAACGGTGGTGTCCGAATACATATATCTTGCGGCTTTTATTCCTGTTATTGCCGGAATGGGAGGAAACATCGGCACCCAGTCTTCTACCATAGTAGTACGCGGACTTGCAACAAGGCGCATAGATATAAGAGATTTTTGGAAGGTTGTATTAAAAGAATTATCCATAGGATTTATTTTGGGCGGTTTTTACGGGATAATTATCGGAGCCATAGCCGAAATTAAATATGAAGCCTCCTTTTTAGGAGTCGTCGTAGGGCTTGCGGTAATAACTTCAATGTCCGTAGCCGCTCTCGTAGGCTCTATAGTGCCGATGCTTTTGGTAAAGTTAAACATTGATCCAGCCGTAGCTACGGGACCCTTTGTAACAACAGCAATAGACGTTATAGGCATATTTCTATATTTAACAATAGCCAGCCTCTTTATCTTCGGCTTTTAAAAAAAACGACATACGACTTTTTAAAATAATATAAATAAAATCCTATGCAATCATAAAAAATATTATCGCCGTTTAAAAAGTTGCATATTAAACCTACGGTTATTTTTTATGACATAAGTTTAAACAATTCGATACTGAAAGAGTATACAACAAATAATCCAATTTCGCTTTTTTGACTTTAGGGGCATTATAGTCCAATATATTAAAAGAACATATAAAAACTTTTAATCATTTTTGCATTCAAGATAGTTGCAATTTTATAAAATAAAAATGCCGAATATTTATAACACAGCGTCAACCGCCTCGGCTATAGTAGATACTCCGACGATGTTAATATTTTTATCCTGTTTTTTTATCCTTTTAAGATTTCCCGCCGGAATAATAAATTTATTAAATCCCATTTTTACCGCTTCGGCAATTCTTATATCTATATGACTTACCGCCCTTACTTCTCCGGTAAGCCCTATCTCTCCTATTGCTATAGCGTTTGACCGTACCGGCTTATCAAAATAACTTGAAGCTATTGCGGCTATTATTCCCAAATCGACCGCAGGCTCGTCTATTTTTATTCCGCCGGTTACATTCATAAATATATCGCTTCCTATCAAACGAGTTCCGAGTCTTTTTTCCATAACCGCAGCCAATAAAGCGACTCTGTTATGATCAAGCCCAAGTATTGTTCGGCGTGGAGAGCCAAAATTAGTAGCGCTTACAAGAGCTTGAATTTCAATTAAAATAGGCCTTGTCCCTTCTAAACTTGCAATAACAACCGAACCGGAAGCGGACTTAGGACGCTGCGAAAGAAAAAGAGCCGAAGGATTGGAAACTTCGCAAAGCCCTTTTTCTCGCATTTCAAAAACCCCTATTTCATTTGCAGAGCCAAACCTGTTTTTAACAACCCGCAAAATTCTAAATATATAATTTTTATCCCCTTCAAAATATAAAACCGTATCTACCATATGTTCCAAAAGTTTCGGACCTGCTATTGCCCCCTCTTTTGTAACGTGTCCTATCAAAAATATGGAAACCGAGCTTTTTTTTGCGGCTATCATAAGTCTTGCAGCGGTTTCTCTTACCTGAATTACGCTTCCCGGAACAGAGGATATATCCTTGTTAAACATTGTTTGAATGGAATCTATTACCATAATATCCGGCTTTACTTTTTCGACTATAGATAAAATAATATCTATATCTATTTCGGATACCGCAAAAACAGACGAGGAGATCAAACCGAGTCTTTTGCTTCTTAAACGTATTTGGCTTGTAGATTCTTCGCCGGATATATAAAGAACCTTGCCTCTTCCGTTTCCATTATTAGAAAACGCGTATAATACTTGCAGCATTAAGGTTGATTTCCCTATTCCGGGATCTCCTCCGAGAAGTATCAATGAGCCGGGAGTTATTCCGCCTCCCAACGTTCGATCCAATTCATTAATGCCGGTTTTTTCCCTTTTAATGTTTTCTATATCTTTGGAATCAAGTAAAACCGCCTTTATTGCTTCAATATCTTTTTTCTTAACTCCGCGTCGTCTTGCGGGGCCGGATAAAACGGTCGAATTTTCTACAAAGCAATCCCATTTCCCGCAATCAGGACATCTGCCCATCCATTTTGGAGTCTGATAGCCGCATAATTGGCATTCGAATATGGTTTCGGTTTTTTTCATAATTAAGCCTTTAACATAATTTTACAATGGCATTATCGGCTTCTTTAATCTTTTTTCTTATTGTAAAAGAGGCATAAACCGCTTCTTTTAATCTATTTCCTATTATATCTTGTATCTCTCTATGCGGTAAAATGATTTTAACCTTTTTTAAATCCGAAGAGCGAATACTCTTTAAGATTGATCCGCTGGATATTCTCTCTAATTGCATTTGTCCATATTCGGAATTTAAAAAGGAGACAATATAATAAGGATTAATATCTTTTTTTATTCTAATATTAATAAGAAAACCG
>JAFDMD010000016.1 GCA_019306185.1 Deltaproteobacteria bacterium | reverse complement strand
ACAAGGGGAGCTCAATTTAAACGGAACATTAAAAGTAAGCGCGCCTCTTCAAATAACCGGAAACCCAAATCTAAACGGCTCCGTTATATTAGATATAAACGAAACAGACGCCGGCGCTCTTCTATTTTATGATAAGGCGAACATAAATAACGCAAACTTAATCATACAAATTCAGGAACAGGATATAAACATAACATCCGAATGGGAAAAAACAATATTAACCGCCCCGCACCTCAATCAACAATTTGCTTCATATTCCGACAATTCGGAAATATATGACTTTCTAATAGATTACCACGCAAACCATATAAGCCTAACCGTAAAAGACGTTAATCTTTTAAGCCTTTGCGCCGCTACAAACCCGTCCGAAAACATAGCCTCCTTAATAAATAAGCTCGAAAAAGGAATAAACACAGATTCTACAAACCAACTCATTACAAAAATCTATTCCTTAAAAGAAAATAAAAAAATATGCCAAGCGCTGCAATCCCTATCCCCGGAAACAATAGTCTCCTCAGTTGCCGGAGCAAGAGCAAACATTAGCTCGCACCTTAAAAACATATCCGCAAGACTTAACTATTATCATATAAGCTCTCAGCCTCAAAATAAGCTTGCGCAACTCGCCTCCGACTACTTTGGTTTCCTAAACCTTAATAATCCGAACAAAACCGAAAACTACTTATGGATACGCCAATCATACTCCAAAACCAACCAAGATGCCGATAACCTGCACATAGGCTTCGATACAAGCGGATTAGGAATAAGCGCCGGCATAGATTACCTCGTAGGCAAACTGCTTCTCGGAATAAGCGGAGGACACTCCAACTCCGAAATAGAATATCAAGACGGCTACGCCAACGGAGACATAACAACTTACAACATAAGCGCTTACGGAAGCTACGCGCCGAATAAAGACCGCAAATATTACATAGACGCAATATTAACCTACTCGGGTCATACTTACGATCTGAACAGAAGAATTATGATAAATACCCTTGCGGAAACCGCAAAATCGGACTGGCAAGCCTCCGACTACGGCGCATACATAACAGCGGGATATAAAATACCCTTTAAAAACAACCTAACCATTACGCCGGTTATAAGCCTGCAATACTCCGATTACAGCCAAGACTCCTTTGTAGAAAACGGATCGATCGGCGATCTTGAAACAGCAGAGGCAAACTATCAATCCCTAATTGCGGGCGTAGGCTTTACGCTGGAAAAACAGTTCAATTACAAAAATTGGATATTACAGCCATACCTATCTTTTATCTATGAACGCAACTTTGAAGATACCGTAAACAACATACAAACTCGCTTGCTATCCATGCCTGCAAACCTCCAATCCATTACCGCAACCGGCTACGATTCCGGCGCAAACAACTATACAATAGGATTCGGAATCCAAGCCTATACGCAAAAAAACCTTCAACTACACTTCAACTACGACCTAATAGTAAGAAAAAACGCCCTTTCCCATCAATTAGGCTTCGGATTAAAACTATACTTTTAAATAAACAGGGCAATATAACGCGCCAAAAGTCAAGATAATCCAAATAGATTGCAGCCTGCCGCCGATATGGTCTTATATTATGAAAAATATAGAAAAGTTACTATAATTTGCAATGACATGCCGAATCGTCCCTGTCATTTATTTCGACGGGCGCAGCGAGGAGAAACCACTTAATAAAAAGCGAGTAAGTAGTCAATACTGGAAAAGTATAATACATATTGTAATTATTATAAATTTTAAAAAAAATAAGGTAATATATTTGCAAGGAATTAATATTGATTTTAATATTTTCTTGCAAATATTAAGAGGAAACGCCCGGTATTAAAAAAAATTTAATCATAAAAAATAATGATTAAATTCGTACAAAAGGTTAAAGGATAAAGGCAGAAGTCAATAATAAAGAGATTTCTCCCTTCGGTTCGAAATGACAGGGGAAATTTAACATAAGTTATTTTTGCTTGTCATTTCGACGAGCAAAGCGAGGAGAAATCCCTTAATAAAAAGCAAAAAAATAATAACAGGTTGATTTTTTATATCTTTTATTAAACTTTAACTTCAGGCATTGGTAAAATCGTTTACGCTTCAAATCCAGCTTTTTCAACATCGACTAACTTATTAATCCGATGACAATTTTTCCCAACCAAATTATAATAACTCGGCTATGTATAATCGCCTACGCCATATCCTCATAATCTTTAACCAAAACCTCTCTTGGTTTTACTCCGTCTGCAGGGCCTATTACCCCGTCTTGCTCCATCACTTCTATTATACGGGCAGCGCGGTTATATCCAATTCTTAAATGTCTTTGCACCATTGATATTGAGGCTGTTTTTGCTTTTGCCACAAGAGCTACGGCTTCGTCATATTTCTCGTCATATTCGGTTTCCGAGTTATCCGATTTATTTTTTTCCGCGGGTTTTAGAATGGTTTTATCATAGTCCGGTTCCGCCTGCTTTTTTATATGATCTACTATTCTTGTTATTTCGGCTTCCGAAATGTACGCCCCGTGTATTCTTTGTAGTTTTCCTGCCGAAGGGGGTATAAATAGCATGTCTCCGTTTCCAAGCAAATTTTCGGCTCCGTTTGCGTCTATGATTGTTCGAGAATCTGTTTTGGAGGATACTTGAAAAGTCATTCTTGTAGGAAAATTTGCTTTTATGACTCCGGTTAAAACGTCCACCGAGGGTCTTTGAGTGGCAAGAATTATATGTATTCCGGCGGCTCTTGCCATTTGAGCGAGTCTCGCAAGCGAAACCTCCACCTCTTTTGAAGCTACGGTCATTAAATCGGCAAGCTCGTCTATTATAATGACTATTTGAGGAAGCGGCTCCGGCTGTTTATCCTCCTCTTTTACATCTTGATCGTCGGATTTTATAATTTCTTTTATTTTTTTGTTGTATCCCGTAAGATTTCTCGCATTGTTTCGGGCAAGGAGCTCGTAGCGTCTTTCCATTTCCCTAACCGCCCAGCAAAGAGCGTTTGTGGCTTTTTTTATGTCCGTAACAACAGGAACTATAAGATGCGGTATGCCGTTGTAGTCGGATAGCTCTATTCTTTTAGGGTCTATCATTATCATGCGGACTTCTTCGGGCAAAGCTTTGTATAATATGCTTGTTATCATTGTATTTAAAGCCACGCTTTTGCCGGATCCAGTGGCGCCCGCAATAAGAAGATGCGGCATTTTGTCAAGCTGAGCTACTACCGGTTCGCCCGCTATATTTTTCCCCAAGCATAATGTAAGTTTCGATTTTGAATCTGAAAATTTTTTAGAGGTTGATATTTCCTTAAAATATACTGTTTCTCTTTTGTTATTGGGAATTTCTATTCCTATTACGGCTCTGCCGGGTATTGGGGCTACAATTCTTATGCTTATGGCGCTAAGCGCAAGCGCAAGATCGTCGCTTAAATTCGCTATTTTATTTATTTTTACGCCCGGAGACGGCTCATATTCAAACGTTGTGATAACAGGCCCTGGATTTATAGCGGTTACTTTGCCGGTTACTCCGAAATCGTTCAATTTTTTCTCAAGTAATTTTGCCTGCATAGAAAGATTGTTTTCATCTATTTGAGACTTGATTTTTTCTACCATATCAAGAAGGTTAACGGATGGCAGGCTAAATTTTGCTTCTTCCGATGCAAATTGAAAAACTTCCTGTTTTAACGCCGATTTTTTATTGGAAGCCGGCTGTTCGATTTGATTGGCGGGGCTATTTATTTTAACCTTTTCGGCGTTGGAGCGCTTGTTTTTTATTTCGTAAAAACGCTTTGCTTTTTTTCTACGCTCGAAATTTTTTATTAAGGAAGCGTTGATATTTACTTTTTTTGTTTTTATAAAATTAAGAGCGGTTTGATAAGCTTTGAGTATGGAAAAACTTGTGGCAAGTATAAAAGCCGCCGCCCATAATAATAAAAATATTATTACCGCCCCCGTTGTATTGGCGTATTTAACGGAAAATGTTTTAATGGCTGCGCCTATTATTCCGCCGGAGGCTATTTTTGTTCCGAGTATAATATAATTGTTTTTAAAAACGGAAAAAAATGCCCCTGTAGTTATTATAAGCATTATTCCGCCCGCAATTGCAGCGGCGCCTGAAATATTTTTTTTTTTCAAAAAGTTAATTCCCGATAGAAGAAGCAACGGCGGGAGTAAAAACGCGCCGATTCCAAAAAACCCCACTAAACCGCCCGCAAGATATGCGCCTATTATTCCGAATATATTATTTATATCGCCGGAAATTTCGTTTGGGTTGTTTAAGCAAGGATCCGAGCCGCTGTAAGAAATCAGGCTTAAAGAACTTAATACTACAAGAAAAAAAAGCAGGATGGCATATAATTCTTTTCTCATTTTTTATTGTATATGATTTCCTCTATTTAAATTTCGTTATATAACGTCGCAATTTGCACAATTTATGATACGGATAGCCATTTTAATCCTTTAACTACGGTTAAAATTGCCATCCGCCTTCAACTTGAGCAAACCGTTTTGTTATCTATCGAAATTAAATTATTATGTTTTATAATTAACTATCTTTAATAATATAGTTTTTACGTTTAAAACTTTATCGCAAAAAAACGTTAATCAAAATAACAAATCAAACTATCGTTTTCTGTTGTTTTGAACGAAGCGAAAAATTTCTTAATTATCTTCATCATCATTCTTTACTTTGCGATTAAATCTTTTATTTTTTTTACGAGTTGCAAAAATTTTAAATACGGGCTTATTAAAAACAAGTCGGATATTAAAACTTTTATCCGATGCGGAAATCAAGCAAAATAAAACGAGGTTATTAAACCTCGATAATAAAAGGATATATTGCAGGTCTTCTTTTTATTGTATATGCAAAATATTGTCTTAAAGAGCTCTTTAATTTTTCCTCAAGCTTTTGGTTTCTATTTTTAACTCCGTAATTTATCTCCTCTACTACTTCCAGAACAACGCATTTGGCATCTTCTAATAAGTAACCTGTTTCCATAGGAAACACAAAGCCTTTTGAAAATATTGCAGGTCCGTAAATTATTATGCCGGTCTCTTCGTCCAATGCCATTATTACTATCACAAGTCCGTCTTCGGATAAAGCCCGTCTCTCCCTTAAAACGCTGCTGCCTACGTCCCCTATTCCTTTGCCGTCTATAAGGACTCTGCCCGTAGTTATTTTTTCGGCAAATTTGCCTCTATTGTCGTCAAATTCTATAACCTGTCCGTTTTCGGTAAGCAATATATATTCAGAGTCAATTCCCATTTTTTTAGCCAGCCTTGAGTGAAGAACAAGATGCCTGTATTCTCCGTGTATAGGTATAAAATATTTCGGCTTTACAAGATTTATCATTAATTTGAGTTCTTCTTTAAAGGCATGACCGGAAACGTGTATTTCGGATATTTTCTCGTATATTACGTCCGCTCCTTTTCTATAAAGATTATTTATTATCTTTGTAATCGCCTTTTCGTTGCCGGGTATAAACTTTGAGGATAAAATTATTGTATCCCCTTTTTTAACTTTTAAATATTTATGAATTCCGGCGGACATCCTCGCTAAAGAGGACATTGGTTCGCCTTGGCTTCCGGTTGTTATTATTATTACTTGATCGTGAGGATAATCATCGATCTCCCCGATGGTTATTTCAGCGCCTTCGGATATATTTATGTATTCTAATTCTTTTGCTATTCTTACGCTTGTTTCAAGGCTAAAGCCGTTAAATATTATCTTTTTTCCATGTTTTTCCGCTATTTTTACTATTGCTTCTATTCTGCTTATGTTGGAAGCAAAAAGAGCCACTATTACTCTGCCGGAGGCTTTTTTTATAATGCCTTTAAGCTTTTCCGCAATTTCTTGGCTCGATATTGTATACCCCTCTTTTTCTACGTTGGTAGAATCGGAAAGCAAAGCAAGAACCCCCTTTTCCCCCAATTCGGCAAATTTATTGAGGTCGGTCTCTTTATTATTTAGGAAGCTATGATTTATTTTAAAATCTCCGGTATGAACTATGAGACCCTCGGGGGTATAAATCGCTATTCCTACGCCGTCTATAACGCTGTGGCTTACTCGTATAAATTCCAGTTTAAACGGCCCTATTTTTAATTCTTCGGTTGTATCTATTTCGTAAAGATTAGCTTCGGTTAAAAGCTGATGCTCGGACAATTTATGGCGAATTAAACCCAAAGTAAACGGAGTCGCAAATATGGGAGCGTTCACCTTTTTTAAAAGATACGGAATTGCGCCTATATGATCTTCGTGTCCGTGAGTTAACACTATAGCGGCTATTTTGGATTTATTCCGGTCAATATAATCCATTTTCGGAATAACTATATCGACTCCCATCATATAATCTTCGGGAAACATAAGCCCCGCGTCAATTATAAATATAGAATCTTCGTATTCAAAAAGCATCATATTTAAACCGATCTCGCCAAGGCCGCCGAGAGGAATTATTTTTAACATTTTTAACCTTTTTTATAATAAGTTGATCGAAAACCGAATGATTTACAAATAAAATATTTTTCCATAATAAATAAATAAAACCAATCTTAAATCGTAAAAATTCGGCATAATTTATAATTTATTATAAAGATAAAATGAAAAGTTTCAATCTTTTTATATATCCGTTGCTTTATTGATATAATTTTTATCCTTTTCTTTGGTTTCAAAGCGGATAAAAATTTTATCCGCATACTCATTAAATATAAACAGAACATTAAAATTATATCAACGCATAAAACGGGCTGTTATTATTTAAGCCTATCTCTAAGCTATTATGTTAAGTTTATTAATTGTAGCGTCGACGTAATCTATCAGCCAGTCCCTCTGTTTTTTATCCGCATATCTTATGCAGGAGCATCTTATTTTATTTTTTGCTCTTACCAAAAATTCAAAAGATATGCCCATGTTATCAATTTCAACCGCAAAATAAAAGGGACCGCATTCCTTCTCATGCTCTTTTTGTTCTTTATTTAAAAGTTTCTCATCTAAAAAAATCCTGTATATTCCCTCTATGCAGTTATCGTTATGAAATTCTTCCATATGCGATTTGATTTTATCATAATCTTCTACTCTAAGTTCGTCTATTTTATATTGTTTCATCTTTTTGTTCCCTAACGCCGAAATTTATACTGTTTTATGCAATTAATTTTCGACTATTTTTTAAATTCATAAATTTATATTCCGGTTTCGCGGTAAAAAGGTCGCCTGAAATCGTTTTAAGTTTTTCAACCGTAGCCTTTATAGCATATTCGGATCGATCTACTCCTACCCATTTTCTTTCGTTTATCCCAGCCGCTTTAAGAGTCGTTCCGGAACCGCAAAAACAATCTAAAACTATACTGTCCGAGTTAGAAGAGGTTTTAATAATTAGATCTAATAATGCAGAGTTTTTTTCGGTAGGGTAAACAGGATATTGAGGGTCTTTATATTCCCAAATGTCTTGAACTCTTTTGCCTTCTCTTTCGTCTGCAAATATTATCTTTCTCGGATTTCCGGTTGAAGATCGTTCAATTAACCCCTGTTTATCCCATTGTTTAAGCGTTGTAACATCTGCGCGCCAATGTCTGCCTTTAGGCGGACTAATTCCTTTAAAAGGCAAACCGGAATTTCCGTTTTCGGTTTCTCCGGGGGCATGGAGCGGTACGGTTGTATATTTTCTACCCTGTTTGTCTGTTTTCGGAAATAATCTTTTAATATCTTTTTCTGTATATTTCTCTAACGGCTCGTTCCATATAGCTTTTGAAGTTTTTGTATAAAAAAGAATAAGGTCTTTAATATTGCCGTAACCAATTCGGGTAAAATTTTTCGGATTGCATTTAACTCTTGTAATATCGTTTCTAAAATTCTCTATCCCAAAAACCTCATCCATCATTACTTTTATATAATGCCCTATTTTATAATCGGCATGTAAATAAACAGAGCCGCGTTCCGATAATAATTCTTTAATGAGAAGCGCCCTTTTTTTTAAATATTCAATAAAATCTCCGCCTATAAGTTTGTCCGAATACGCAATAACTCCGTTTTTGGAGTTGCTTATTGTAGAAGCTCTGCCGTTTGTAATTGTAAAGTTGCCGTTTGTTGCAAAAGGAGGATCGATATATACCAAGTCAATCTTTCCTTTTAAGTCTCTATCTTTTATCAGATAATCAAGGGCGTCGATATTATCTCCTTTAATCAGTAAATTTTGCATAATATTTTTCCTTATAGCTGATATAAAAACTCCCGCAATACTAACGAGCTCATAATATTATAATCTTTATAACGCTCGGTTATCAGTTATACATAAAAGAGAGCTCAAGGTAGGACATCTGATTTGCATGTTTTATGCTTAATTTAAGCCAATGCTTAATTGATAAAAATCTCCTTTAAAACTTTATCCAATTTTCTATTTATATCTTCCGAAGGCTCCTTAAAATTAACCTTTAATTTTTTTAATATGTCGGAAAATTTTTTATATCCGTTTTCTTCTCTTAATTGAAGCCATTGGACGCCCAGCTTATCCGCCTGCAATTTATTTTTATCCGAAAGTTTATCCGCTATAAAAATATTCGGCTCTCTTGCAAAAATTGCATCTGCGCTTTCAGGGTTTCCTTTGCCCATAAGTTTAACTTCGCATCTTAATTTTTTTTTATTTGAAGATAAAATATAAAAATCCACTTCCCGAAAAGATGTCGGATTATTTTTTTGGTCAAAAGCTTCAAACGGAACATTAAAAAGTTTACATAAAACAACCATAATGGGCTTTTCTATCTGCTTTCCGGCAGAACTCCATAAACCGCCTCGTATTTCAGCTCTTTTTACGGCTAATGTATTAATGACTATCAAACTTTCGCTAATTGTAAGCTCTACGCTAACTCTTCTAAATTTTATAGTAAGCGTTATCTGCAAATCCTCGTCCGAACCGATTAATTCATTAATAGTATTATATAATCTGTCGTAATTTTTTTCCGAAGCCTCTATTACTATATCTTTTCTACCGGAATTATAACTATTGGTAATTGTCTTCATATTCAAGCCGGAATTAATAGCCAACTCCTGTTTAGTAAGATTATGATCAAGAAATTCTTTTTTATACCAATCAGATGTTATATTTTTATTTTCTATCTTTGCATTTGCTACTTTTTTTAAAAAATCAATGCAATAGGTTAAAAAAAGATCATCTATTAAAGATATAATATCGCCTCTGTAATCTTTTCCGTTTATTAGATTCTTAATTATTTTTGCCTTTGATTTTTTAGATAACAACATGTTATAATTCCTTTTTACACTTTTTTATAAATTCTTTAAGAGAAAAAAAAGCTGGCTTTTTCGGCTCTAAAAGAGCCTGTTTTGCAAGCCTATTTTTTATTCTTTTAACATAATCGCCTTTTATTTCAGTTAATAAAAAATATCGTTCCAATTCCAACGCTGCTTTTGCCAAAGTGCCGCTTCCTCCGAAAGGGTCAAAAACCAAATCATTTACAAACGAATAAAAAGTTATTACCCGCCTGCATAGCTCCAACGGAAAAACTGCGGAATGAACTTTATCAAAACAAGGATCAATAAACCATACGTTAGAAGTTTCATATTCTCCCAATACTTTGCTTTTATCCGTTATTTTACTATCATACTGTTTTATATTCCAATCCAAAAGCTTATCAGTTTGTTTTCTATAAACCATAACATATTCTGTGCGCGGGTTAGGTTTATAAGCTAACGGTTTCCTATGCTGTAAAAAACCGGCATTTCTGTTCTTAACGCTCGCTTCCGGTTTAACCCAAATTATATCGTCAATGAACTCCCAGCCGATCTCAATTAAAAAGGAATGTATATCAAACGGAATTGGGTATCTTTTACTCGAATGCTGCCTGCTGACTCTCGGGATTATAATGGGAGAAGTATTTAAAATAAAAAATCTGCCTTCTTTAGTAATCCTGTAAACCTCGGAAAAAACATTTTTTAAAAAATCAAGATACTCGTTATAACTTTTAAAAATCGAATAATCTCTCGCATTATAATACGGCGGCGAAGTAAATGTAAGATGTATTGTTTCGTCCGGAATAACTTTTAAAATTTTTCTGACGTCTCCTTGAACAAGGACATTTTGCATAGTTGCGGGAGACTGACTATGTTTTACGTCGGATTTAGGCTTATTCGAAAACTCTTTTTCTATTACCGATTTAATGGTTTCATTAGGATGTTTGAATAATTCTTTAAGGCTCTTTTCAACCTTTTTTATATTCTTAAATATAAAAAGCGCTCTTATCGCCTGTAAAACCACCTTCGGATCTTTATCGTTTAATTGTTTAATAAGAATCGGAATCGCTTTTTCAGTTCTCATTCTTCCTATTGTAGAAATAGCCTCTCTTCTTATCATAGTATTGTCGTCTGTCTTAGCTATATAAGCTATAACCCCCAAATATGAATCATTACACAGTTTGCCAATATTTTTTACGGTTAAAAGCCTTATTTTATCATTAGGATGGTTAAGCAACGGTATAAAAGTATCCCCTTTAAAGCCGGCGGGAAGACGACCGAGGTTATTTAAAATAAATATAATTTCATTATTATTTATTCCGGAATTAAAAATATCGGATAAAACCGTTCCGCCCTCTTTTTTTATTTTTTCAAGATAATCTTTTGTAAGCATTATCCCCTCGCTTAATATACGGTTTGATTTTTTTATTTAAAGTCTTTTATCAATAAATTTATTACAAAACCGATATATCAATTTTATGCAATAATGTCTTTACATTTTTTTAAAAAAATAAACCGCTTGCAGTCCGTATATAAAAGCATTATTCTTTAGATAAAAATTTTATAACGGAAAAAAAATACTATGCCTCTATCATTTAATTCAATAATAGAAGAAACAAAGGAAAGTTTAAGCTTTTTAAAGGAGATCGGCTGCAATGATTTTGAATGTTCCGAAAAAAGCCTTAAAATAATAGAACAATGGAAATTTAAAAAGCTGAAATCGGAAGTTATTTCATGCAATAAATGCGGGCTTGACAAAAGTCGCAACAACATAGTTTTCGGGGACGGCGCTCTTGACGCAAAGCTTCTTTTTATAGGAAGCGCTCCCGGAGCGGAAGAGGAAAAATCGGGCAAGCCTTTATCCGGAGACGCCGGAACGCTTTTAAACAAAATAATATCGGCTATGGGGCTTTCTTTGAAAACCGTTTATATTTGCAACATTCTTAAATGCAAAACAGAAAAAAATATAAAAGATTGCGAAGAAGAGATAAAAAAATGTCTTCCTTTTTTAAAAGAGCAGATAAAAAAAATAAATCCTGATGTTATCTGCACGCTTGGAACATATGCTTCAAAAACGCTTTTAAACTCAAAAGCAGGCATAACCGCTTTAAGAGGAAAATTTCATAATTATAACGGAATCAAGGTAATGCCTACTTTTCACCCCGCCGAACTTATTGAAAATAAAAATAAAAAGAGTTATGTTTGGGAAGATATGAAAAAAATTATGACGGAGATATTGTAATTGTTCTAAATATAATTTGCCGGAGTTAAAATATTTAATCATAAAAAAAAATGATTGTAAAACGGGCGAGCTAATATAACTATAGAAAACATTTAACAGCAAAACATAATAACGAAATTTAAGCGGGGAAAAAATTATGGCCGGCAATACAACCGGACAAATATTTAAGGTTACAACCTATGGCGAATCGCATGGAAGCGGCGTAGGCGCGGTTATAGACGGATGCCCGCCCGGCATTGCAATAAATAACCGCATGATACGAAAAGCCCTTGATAAAAGAAAAACAGGTAAATCTATTGCCGGAACAGATAGAAAAGAGCCGGATCAAGCGGAAATAACATCCGGAATATTTAAAGAGGTTACAACCGGAACCCCTTTAATGATATTCATTCCGAACAAAGAGGCGGATAGCGACGCATATAAAGATATTGCGGATATATACAGGCCAGGGCACGGGGATATAACTTATATGCAAAAATATAAAATAAGAGATTGGCGCGGAGGCGGCAGAGCCTCCGCAAGAGAAACCGCCGCAAGAGTAGCCGCCGGAGCGGTTGCAAAAGCCGTTCTTAATAAGGAGAATATACGGGTTGACGCTTATACAATTCGTCTCGGCAGTATTATCGCAAATAAATACGATTTTAATTATGCAAAAACCGACCTTTTTTTATGCCCGGATCGACAAGCCTCCGAAGCTATGGAACGGGAGGTTAAAAAGATAAAAAAAGAAGGAAATTCTTTGGGCGGAGTAGTTCGGATAATTGTCAAAGGAGCGCCGTCGGGATTGGGCGAGCCTGTTTTTGACAAGCTTGACGCCGACATTGCCAAAGCTATAATGAGCATAGGAGCGGTAAAAGGAGTTGAAATAGGAGCGGGATTTGAAGCGGCTTTAATGAAAGGCTCCGAAAATAACGATTCTATTTCCCCAAACGGTTTCGCGACCAATAATGCGGGCGGAATACTTGCAGGAATATCAAACGGGGAGGATATTATAATAACGGTTGCGGTAAAACCTATACCTTCCATAAGGCTTGAGCAAAAAACAATAGACGAAAAAGGAAATAAAAAAAACATTTCTATAAAAGGAAGACACGATATATCCGCAATACCAAGAATTAACTCGGTATGCGAGGCAATGACAAGCATAACTCTTGCGGACCATCTTTTAAGACAAAGGGCGATAAGTTGACCAATTTATTAAGCGTAATAATTTTATCTTATATAGTCGGCTCAATACCTGCAAGCGTAATAATTTCTAAAATATTTGCAAATACCGATATAAGAGAATACGGAAGCGGAAACCCCGGAGCCGCCAATGTTTACAGAACGGTAGGGCGCTCCGCCGGCGCTTTTACGGCATTTTTTGATCTATTTAAAGGCGCCGCTTCAGCCATATGGATTGCGCGTATATCTTATGATATACATTTATTCGAGAATGAAACCGTATCTTTTATTGCCGGCGGAGCGGCTGTGCTGGGTCATATATTTTCCATATTTTTAAAATTTAAAGGGGGTAAAGGCGTAGCTGCCGCGGCAGGCGTATTTTTTGTAATGACGCCCATTGCGGCGGCAATATCTCTTATAATATTTGTATCTGTTATTATAATTACAAAAATCTCCTCGTTAGGCTCGCTTATCTCAACATGCTTAACGCCTTTTATTCTTTTTGTAATGAGCTTCTATACGGATATTCCAAAAAACGCTATATGTTTTGCAATATTTATCGCTTTATTAATACTCTTTGCGCATAGAAAAAATATAGGGCGCATTATAAAAGGCAAGGAAAATAGAATTTGATTAAAATTTAAGCAAACCCAAACAATCTATTTGTTCAAAAAAAAAATCATTATAAATTGGACTTCACTCGAAATCGCGGGCATAAAATAAAGCAGGCTTTGGTTGGCGCGCCCGGCAGGATTCGAACCTGCGACCTGCGGATTCGTAGTCCGTTACTCTATCCAGCTGAGCTACGGGCGCATTATGAAAAGAGTTTTTCGTATATGTTATAAGCTGTTTTATGTCAAATATTATTCCTTATTATCTTCGATTTCAAGCAGAGAGGACACAAAATTTTCGGCGTCAAATTCCTGTAAATCTTCCATTTGTTCCCCTATGCCTATATACTTTAAAGGAACCTTTACATCGTCGGCTATACTTAAAACTATTCCGCCTTTTGCAGTGCCGTCTAATTTTGTTAAAGCCAAAGAGGTTACGTTTAAGGCTTCGTTAAATGCTTTTGCCTGATTTAAAGCATTCTGTCCGGTAGTGGCGTCTAATACAAGCAATATTTCGTGAGGCGCTCCGGGCAAAACTTTTTCTGCGGTTCGCCTTATCTTTTTTAGTTCTTCCATAAGATTTTTTTGAGTATGAAGTCTTCCCGCAGTATCGATTATAACTACATCTTTGTTTCTTGCTATTGCCGCCTTAACGCTGTCATATACAACGGCGGACGGATCCGAATTATGATGATGCTTTACTATTTTTGCATCGGCTCTTTTTGCCCATACGCTAAGCTGTTCGATTGCCGCCGCTCTAAAAGTGTCTGCCGCTGCAATAAGGGTTTTTTTATCTTGTTTAAAATATTTATATGCAAGCTTGCCTACGGTGGTAGTTTTTCCCACTCCGTTTACTCCGACCGTCATTATTACTCTCGGCTTCGCTTGGGTTTGATTTTTTTCATATTTTTTAAGGGAGTTGAAAAGAACCGACATTTCGTTGGCAAGCGCTTTTTTAAAGCTTTCCGCATCTTTTGCTTTAGAATTTTTCAAAGCTTTTTGAATTAATTCGGAGCCGGTTTTAAATCCTATATCCGCGGCAATAAGGGTTTCTTCCAATTCCTCTATAAATTCGTCGTCTATTTTTTTTTTGTCTGCAAAAATTTTTTCAATGCCGCCGGAAAGATTTTTGCTTGTTTTAGATAATCCTTGTTTAAGTCGTTGTAAAAAACTTTTCCCTATCATTATATAAAGCGTTTCCTTTGTTATGCAGCCGAATTATAATTATTTTTGCAATAAGTTTATTTTTTCGCGGCTAAATTTTTTTAGCCGTTAATTTTTCTCCGTTTAAATTTTAACGTATAACTTTATAGTTTGTTATCCGTCAAAATTAAATTATTTTTTTAAAATCCGCATTTGCTTTTGATATAGAACGGAATAAACGGACGATAGTTATTTTTTTATCGCCTCTATAGTTAAAGCTTGCTCTTTAAGCATTATCGGAATGCCTTCTCTTATGGGATATAAAAGAAGGCATTTTTTGCAGACCAACCCGTTTTTTTTATCTTCTGTATAAAGCTGCCCTTTGCATTGCGGGCATGCCAAATTTTTTATAAAATTTTTATTATTTTGCATGGCATTTGCTACAGCTTGTAGGCGCCGCTTTTGTTCCGGTTTTTTTGTTAGATTCTTTATGACATTTTATGCAATTTTGATGAAGCGCTTCAGCGTGATACTCAAGCTCTTCCGCAGGAGTTAATTTCGGAGCGTCTTTTCCTTTTGGTTTTACTCCGGGCTTATTATGGCACGCGATGCACTTGTCAACTTCGGCTTCAAGAGTAATATTATCCAAAGGCGCGCCTGTGTCGTCATGATGGCAGCTGCCGCATGTAATTTGGTATTTTTCTATATGAGTTAAATGGGTAAATACGACTATAGGCTTTTTATGCTTATAGCTCGGCTCTTCCATTTTCATAATACCCTCTTGCGTTTCCTCTTCTACGGGCGCTTCGCCTTCATGAGTTCCTTCGGCTTCAATAGTCTCTTCTTCTATATCTTCGCTTTCATGAGTTTCTTCGGCTTCATGTTCATCCTCTTTTTTTGCAGTATATATATTTTTAAAAACCCCTTTTACCTCTTCGGGAGACTCCAACTCGGTTTTGACAAGCCGGTTTTCTTGAGTTTCCGAGCCCTTGTGATGAGAAATTAAAGATATAAAAAGAAACAAAATAATTACTGCGCCCGCGGAAAGTAAATAAGCGGCTTTTTTATCCATTGACAACCTCCTTAAATTTATAAATTAAATTTTTTTGCGAATTTTGTTTGTCTGTAAATATAATCTTTTATAATTCGCAAAAAATCTTAAATTGAGCAAGAAAAATTTTAAACGCCTTTAATTTAATAATGTTCGGTTTTTGGAAAAAAATTATATATTAGCAAAAAATAATATAAGGAAGCAAAAAACAAGATTCCGTTTTTTAAAGAAGGAGAAATTTATCTTTTTTTTCGACAATTTAACATATTGAAATTAAAAATAAAGTTTATCCGTTATACGAAATGATATAAGACGTTATATTAACTTTTTGCTTGACTATTACCTTAAAATGTATTTTTACATCAAAGTGGAGTATAGTGGATATTTATAAATCAAACATTTAAAGCAGGCTTATGTTCAGAGGAACTTCAAACCATACTATAGACCCTAAGGGAAGAATAATAATTCCGTCTCGGTTTCGGGAACAGATTTCCGATTCCGGAAACGGGGTTATGGTTTCCAAATTAGATAAAGGACTTGTGGCTTATACTTTTGACGAATGGAATAAAATTGAAGCCAAAATTATGTTTATGGCTGAAAAAAGCGAAAGTATGAGACGGTTCAGACGAGTTTTTATAGGCGGAGCCTTTGAATGCATATGCGATAAACAGTCTAGAATCCTTATCCCTCCTATGCTACGGGAATATGCCGGACTTGTAAAAGAGATCGTTCTTATAGGCGTTCTTACTCATTTTGAAATCAGATCTTTTGAAAATTGGGATAATGAAAATAAGGTTATGGAAAAAGAAATGGTAAACGAAGAGGTTAGAAACGAAATAGCAAAATTAGGATTATAAGCATAAAAAATGAGCTATGAGCATACAAGCGTAATGCCAAAAGAAGTTATTAATTATCTTAATTGCACAAACGGCAAGATAATCGCAGATTGCACTATAGGGGGAGCGGGACATTCAAAATTAATCTGTGAAAAAATTATTTCAAAGGGCTTGTTAATAGGGATCGATCAGGATCCGGACGCTATAAAAAACGCTTATAACGCTTTGTCCGATTATAAGGATAATATAAAAATTTTTTATGATAATTTTAAAAATTTGCCTTCTATTTTATCAGAGGCGGGCGTTGACAAGGCGGATGGAATAATTGCAGACTTAGGCATATCTTTTAACCAGATAGAATACGGCGGCAGAGGTTTTAGTTTTCAAAAAGAGGAGCCTCTTGATATGCGTATGAACCCGAAAACCTTTTTAACCGCAGAAAAAATTATCAACGCCTTTGAAGAAAAAAAGCTTATTTCTATTTTTAAAGATTACGGCGAGGAACCAAGAGCCCGATTTATTGCAAAAAGAATAATAGAAGAAAGAAAAAAAGAAAAAATAACTTCTAGCGTTCGTCTCGCCAAAATTGTGGAAAAAGCGGCTTATAGAAAAAAAAAAGGTAGATATAAAATACATCCGGCAACCAAAGTTTTTATGGCTCTTAGGATAGCCGTAAATAACGAGTTGGGAATATTAGAAAAATTTATTGAAGACGGAGTGGATTCTTTGGCTTCCAAGGGGCGTATTTGCATAATTTCTTTTCATTCTTTGGAAGATAGAATCGTTAAACATAAAATAAAAGCTATGGCAAAAGGGTGCATATGCCCCGCAGATTTTGTAAAATGCGTATGCGGCAAAAAACCTAAAATAAAAATAATTACAAAAAAAGCGATTATTCCAAGCGACGAAGAGGTAAGACTTAACCGTAAGGCAAGAAGCGCAAAATTAAGAGTTGCGGAAAAAATTTAAAATGAAAAATTCAAATAGAAAAGTGTCGGCCGAAAGAAATAATTTAACGATAATATGGAGCGTATTTTTAACGCTTTTTATAATAGAAGCTTTTTTGTTGGTTTTATGCAGAACCGAAATAAGAAAGATAGGATATGACATTTCGGAACAAATTTCTAAAAATAAAATTATTAAAGAGAAGGAAAGAAAATTAAAGGTGGAATTGGCAAGCTTAAAGTCTCCGGAAAGAATAGCTTCAATCGCGAATAGTCTCGGACTGATAATGCCGAAACAGGAACAGATTACAAGAATGCCGTAAAATATTTTTGCCGCTCGTCCTTAAGGGCGGACCGGATGCAAACCGAATAGATTTATTAATATAATTATTATGATAAAAGAGAAGAAAAAAAAATATATTTCCTTAAGAATTATTGTTGTCGGCGTTCTTTTCGGATTGATGTTTACGGCGATAACGGCACGCGCCGTATGGCTTCAGGCGTATAAACATACGGAATTGTCCGAAAGAGCCGCAAGAGAATATAAAAGCTGCGTTACGGTAATAGGAAAACGCGGAACCATATATGATAAAAGCGGCATAGAATTAGCGGCAACCACAGACGAAGTTTCGATAAGCGCGAATCCGTATAAAATAAAAAATAAAAAAAAAGCGTCCAAAAAAATAGGGAAGGTCTTAAATATAAACCATAGAAAGTTGTTAAAAAAATTAAATTCGGCAAATAAATTCGTATGGATTAAAAGACAAGCAAGTCATAGACAAGCAAGCGATATAAAAAAAATGGATATTGCAGGTATAAATTTTTTGCCGGAACATACAAGATTTTACCCCAATAAAACTCTAGCGGGGCAAATTATAGGGCTGGCAGGCTTAAACGGCAAAGGGTTGGAAGGAATCGAGGTTTATTATCATGATTATCTTAAAGGGGAAAAAAAAAAGGTAACAGGCAAAAAAGACGGCAAAAGACAATGGTTTGATTTTAACGATAAGGAGAATTTTCAATACCAAAACGCCGGAAACGATATTATTCTTACCATAGATAACACAATACAATTTATCGCGGAAAGGGCTTTAAAGGAGGTTGCGGATAAACATAAGGCAAAATCCGGAATTGCGGTGGTTGCGGACGCCAAAACCGGAGCTATACTCGCCATTGCAAATTATCCTTTTTTCAACCCGAATATTTATAGAAAATTTCCGAAAAATATTTGGCGCAACAGAGCGGTAACAGACGCCTTTGAACCCGGCTCCATAATGAAGATGTTTCTTGTTTCCGCCGCGATAGAATCCGGACTTTGCACCCGGGATACCGTATTATTTTGCGAAAACGGCAGATACAGAATAGGCAAGCATGTAATCCATGACGTTCATAAATACGAAGATCTTACGGTAGCCGATATAATTAAATTTTCTAGCAATATAGGCGCCGCAAAAATAAGCGAAATAATAGGAAAAGAGACGCTTTATAATGCGCTGGCAAATTTCGGATTCGGAGAAAAAACCGACATAGACTATCCAGGAGAAGCCGCCGGAGTATTAAATCCTTTTAGAAGATGGGCGGATATAGACGCCGCTACAATAGCTTTCGGGCAGGGCATATCGGTTACGGCGATACAGCTTGTAGCCGCGGCATCAGCCATAGCAAACGGCGGGGCGCTTATGAAACCTTATATAGTAAATTCCATAATAGGAAAAAACGGAGAAATTATAAAAAAGACGCAACCTCAACAGGTAAAACGCGCCATATCGCAAGAGACCGCCGCAATAGTCCGAAACCTGCTTAACAGGGCGACTCAAGAAGGCGGCACAGGGGTCAATGCAAGCAGCGACATGTATAACGTATCAGGAAAAACCGGAACGGCTCAAAAGGTGTCGGAATTCGGATACGAAAAAGGAAAATATGTCTCCTCCTTTCTCGGCTTTGCTCCAGCGGAGGATCCCAAGCTTACTATACTTATTTCATTAGACGAGCCTACAAATAAATATTACGGCGGGGTGGTGGCGTCGCCGGCTTTCGGCCGCATAGTTCGCGAAGCTTTGGATTATCTTAAAGTTCCGTCTAAAAAAAATATACAAAACTTTATAACATCTATTAATAAGGAGTCTCTATAATGAAACTATCAGCGTTTATAAAAAAATTTGAATCGGACATTATAGATAAGCTCTATCCGAACAAATACGAAGTCCGTGAGAATGATTATGAAATAAAATCAATCCATTCAAACTCAAAAAACGTAAAAGAAGGCGGACTATTTATAGCCATAAAAGGTTTTAATGCGGACGGACATAACTATATTAAAGAAGCCATGAAAAAAGGAGCAAAAGCAATAATATCCGAAAAAAAAGTAAAAAACTGCAATGTTCCGGTAATAGTAGTAAAAAATTCCAGAAAAATTCTTTCCGGCGTCTCCGCTTCCTTTTTTAATAATCCTTCCGAGCATCTTTTTTTAATCGGCGTAACAGGCACAAACGGAAAAACCACAGTTACATACCTTATAGAAAACATATTAAATACGGCGGGTAAAAATACCGGAGTAATAGGAACTGTAAATACCAGATATGCAGGAGCCGAAGTTGCAAATTCGCTTACCACGCCGGAAGCTTGTCATCTGCAAAAAGCCTTTTTTGAAATGAAAAAAAACAGAGTAACCCATGCGGTTATGGAGGTAACTTCTCATGCAATAGACTTTTTCAGAATTGAAGACTGTTTATTTGATGCTGTTGTTTTTACAAACTTAACCCAAGATCATCTTGATTATCATAAGGATATGGAGACCTATTGGAATTGTAAAAAAAGCCTTTTTACAAACCATATCATAAAAGGATGTAAAAAAGACAAGGTTGTATCCGTTATAAACATGGATAATCAATACGGAAAACAGCTTTACCAAACCGTTGTTACAAAAAAAATCTCCGTAGGAAGCGGCGGAGATAACTTTATCGGCGCCGAATCCGTAGAATACAAAATTACGGGAATCAAAGCGGTTTTAAAAATTGCCGGAAAAAGATTTGAATTAAACTCCCCGTTAATAGGGAAACATAACCTTCAAAATATACTATGCGCTGCGGGAGCCGGCATAGCCGCCGGAATATCCGGCGAAGATATAATTCAGGGAATAGAAAATAGTAAAAATATACCCGGCAGACTTGAAAAAGTTTTTAATAAGGCAAAAAAATATATATTTGTAGATTACGCTCATACTCCGGACGCGCTTGAAAATGTTCTTTTAGCCTTAAAAGAATTAAAACCGAAAAAAATAATAACGGTTTTCGGATGCGGAGGAGACAGAGATAAAACAAAACGAAGCATAATGGGAAAAATAGCCGGAAAACTATCCGATCTTTGCATAATAACATCCGATAATCCGAGAAGCGAAGACCCGAATGAAATTATAGAACAGATAATAAAAGGGGTTAAAACCGAAACCGATAATTTTATAATAGAGCCGGACAGAAAAAAAGGAATAGAAGTCGGCATCAAAGCCTTAACAGGTGAAGATATATTAATTATAGCAGGAAAAGGGCATGAAACCTATCAGATAATAAAGGATAAAAAACTTGATTTTGACGATAGGAAAATAGCGGAACAGATTGTAAGCTTATGAAACTATCAATTAAAGACATATTAAAAGCTACAAACGGCGCTTTGCTTTCTAAACAAGAAAAGCGCCGTTTTATTAGAATTAGTATAGATTCCAGAACGGTTTTGAATAGTGACCTTTTTATAGCCGTTATAGGAGAAAATCATAACGGGCATAACTTTATAAAACAGGCTTTAAACGCCGGAGCCGGCGGCTTTATTATAGACCGAGAGCATGCCGAAAAAGTTAGGTCTTTGATAGAAAAAACGGTTGTTATAAGCGTAAAAAATACAACAAAAGCGCTCGGCGATCTCGCTCGATTCATAAGAGATAAATCGAACATATCGGTTGCGGCAATTACAGGCTCAAACGGCAAAACGACTACGCGGGAAATGACGGCTTCCGTTTTAAAACGGAAATTTTCAACTCATTCCACAAAAAAAAATTATAATAACGAAATAGGGCTGCCTTTAACCTTGTTTGAAATTGCGCCGGAAAATAAATGGGCGGTTTTGGAACTCGGCATAAATCATCATGGCGAAATGACGCGGCTATGCCGAATATGCGCTCCGGATATAGGAGTTATATTAAACATAGGGAATGCTCATCTTGAAGGGCTCGGCTCCATAAAAGGGGTTATGAAAGCAAAAACGGAGCTTTTGCAACAGATACCCGACAAAGGAGCGGCGGTTTTAAACGGAGACGATCCTATGCTTATAAACGCAATAAAAGATTATCAGAGTAGAGCCGTTATTTTCGGTTATCTTAACAAAGAAAAAAAATACGATATAACGGCGGATAGTCCTGAAAAAAAAAAGGACAAAATATTTTTCAAGCTGATAACGCCGGACGGGCGGGCGGATATAGAACTTCCGACAAGCGCTTTTTTTATGATACATAACGCGCTTGCGGCGGCTTCCGTAGGATATATAGCTGGGCTATCCGTCGAGGATATAAAAAAAGGCTTGGAAAGCTTTATACTGCCTAAAAATAGAATCGATTTTATAACAACCGAAAAAAAAATTACTATAATAAACGATGCTTATAATGCAAACCCCGATTCGACAAAAGCCGCTTTTAGGCTTCTTTCGGATATAAAAGGAAGAAAATTTGCAGCGCTCGGCGACATGTTAGAACTGGGCGAGCATTCCGAAAGACTACATTTTGAAATAGGAAAAATAGCGGCGCAGTCAGGCATATCAGGGCTTTTTATAACCGGAAATTTTAGCCTTGACGTTAAAAAAGGGGCGATAAATTCCGGTTTTGACAAAAAAAAAATAGTTACGGGCGACAAAGAGCAAATAGCCATAATTTTAAATAATGTTTTAAAACCGAAAGATACAATTTTGGTAAAAGGCTCAAGAGGAAGTTTTATGGAACAATTAATTAAAAAAATTCGGAATTAAATAAAATGATATATCTTTTTTTATATCCTTTACATGAGACATTCTCATTTTTTAACATATTTCGTTACATTACATTCAGAACGATTTATGCAGGGCTCACAGCGTTTTTAATCTGTTTTTTGTTAGGACCTTGGGGAATAAAAAAACTAAAACAGATTCAAATAAAACAATTCATCCGCGAAGAAGGGCCTCAGTCTCATCAATTAAAAGCCGGAACCCCTACTATTGGAGGACTTTTAATACTTTTTTCAATAGTAACCTCTACTCTTTTATGGGCGGACTTAACAAACAGATATATTTTAATTCTTATATTTACCGCCGTAACTTTTGGGTTAATAGGTTTTGCGGACGATTATTTTAAACAGGCAAAAAAAAAAAACAACGGACTTAGCGCAAAAGGCAAATTCTTATTACAAACCTTCGTCGGAATATTAATCGGCATATTAATATGGTTTACTCCGGATTTTAGCTCTAAAATAACATTTCCTTTTTTAAAAAATTTCACTCCGGATTTGGGCATATTATACATACCATTTGCGGCTTTTGTAATAGTCGGCGCATCTAACGCCGTTAATCTTACGGACGGTTTAGACGGGCTTGCCATAGGACCGGTAATAATTATAGGGGCGACATTCATGCTTTTTTCTTATGTTACCGGACATGTGAACATAGCCGAATATCTGCACATCAACTATGTTTCGGGCTGCGGCGAAGCAACCGTTTTTTGCGGCGCTCTTGCGGGGGCGGGGCTCGGATTTTTATGGTTTAATACATATCCCGCCCAAATATTCATGGGAGATACGGGGTCTTTATCTTTGGGAGCCTTAATAGGAGTTATAGCGGTAATAACAAAACAGGAATTTATGCTTGTAATATTAGGCGGGCTTTTTGTTGTCGAGGCTTTATCCGTTATTATACAAGTAGGATTTTTTAAAATCAGCAAAGGTAAAAGATTCTTTAGAATGGCGCCTTTGCATCATCACTTTGAATTAAAAGGCTTATCGGAACCTAAAATAATAGTAAGATTTTGGATAATATCCATAATATTGGCTTTAATATCTATAAGCGCCTTAAAATTGAGATAAAAAGAAATGATACGATTAAAAGGTAAAAAAATTTTAATAGTTGGTCTTGGTAAAACAGGCATAAGATTAGCCTCTTTTTGTAAAAAAAAAGGGGCGGATATTACCGTAACCGATATTAATAAAAACGCCCTTGCAAAAATATCCGAGCAAGAATCCCTTTTTTCCGGCATAAAAAAGGAGATCGGCTATCATAATACTCAAACATTTCAAAACTCCGATCTTATAATCATAAGCCCCGGAATTCCGCATGATATAAAACCTATAACATCAGCCGCATTAAAAGGAGTTAAAATAACCGGAGAAATAGAGTTTGCATCTCAATTTATAGAAACTCCCGTAATAGCCGTAACCGGAACAAACGGCAAAACTACGGTTACTACGCTTATAGGGGAAATGCTTAAACATTACGGCAAAAAAGTATTTATAGGAGGCAACATAGGAAAACCGCTTATAGATTATGCGAATAATAATAATAAAGCGGATATAATTGCGGCGGAAATAAGCAGTTTCCAGCTTGATACGATTTCCGCATTTAAACCGAACATAGCGGCTTGTTTAAATATATCCGAAGATCATCTGGAGCGTTATAAAAGCTATTCCGAATATGCGGCTTCAAAGGCAAAAATTTTTGCAAATCAGGATGAAAAAGATATAGCGGTTATAAATGGCGATGATACGCTTATCAGAACTTTGACCCAAAACATAAAATCGAAGAAACTTTTTTTTTATCCTCAAAAAAAAGAGGCGGGAAGCATAATAAACTTTAAGGAAAAAAAACTAATATTTAATTTTATTAATAGGGACGAAAAGAAAAAAAAATCTATAAACCTTAATAACATAAAATTAATCGGAGCGCACAATATAGAAAATATTGCAGCGGCAAGCCTTTGCGCCCTTGCGGCAGGCGTTAATATCGATACGATTCAAAAAATCGTTTCCGAATTTAAAGGGATAAAGCATAGAATCGAATACATCGATACTATCAACGGAGTTTCATATTATAATGATTCAAAGGCTACAAACACGGACGCAGTATTAAGGGCGTTACAAAATTTTAACATTTCCTTAATACTAATAATGGGAGGCATAGATAAAGGCGGAAACTTTGAAAAATTAAAACCTCTTATAAAACAAAAAGTAAAAAAACTTATAGTAATAGGGGAAGCAAAGCAAAAAATAATAAACGCTTTTGCGGATATTACCGAAATAATAGACGCCAATTCTATGGAAGAAGCCGTAAATCTTGCGCATAAAAGCGCCGCTCATGGAGAAGGAGCGCTGCTTTCTCCGGGGTGCGCAAGTTTTGATATGTTTTGCAATTACGCCGAAAGAGGAGAAACCTTTTGCAAAGCAGTTAAGGAATTAAGAGGGTTGAAGAATGAATAAGAGGGAAAAAAATAGCAAAGGCTTACGTTATGATCCTTTCATTATAATCCCGCTTCTGCTCTTAATAGCGATCGGGGTATTAATGATATATAGCGCCAGCTCTGCCACGGCGGCGGCAAAGCGGGCCGACGCTATGTTTTTTTTAAAAAAACAGACGGCTTTTGCGTTATTCGGCATAGCCGGTTTTTTAATATGTTCTAACATTTCCTATAATTTTTTTAAAAAAATCGCTTATTTGGGATTGTTCGGTTCGGCGCTTCTTCTTTCGCTGATATATTTCGGCTTTGGAATTACCGAAGGCGGCGCTACAAGATGGCTTAAAATAGGGGCTTTACATTTTCAACCGTCGGAAGCGGCAAAAATCGGATTAATAATCTACATGGCATATTCTTTAAGCAAAAAACATGAAAACATTAAAAAATTTTCCATAGGTTTTTTCCCGCATATAGTAATATTAGCCGGATTTTTATGCTTAATATTAAACCAGCCGGATTTGGGAAGCGCCTTAATATTAGCCTGCATAGTAGGAATAATGATGTTTGTTGCGGGAGTTAGAATATTACATTTAAGCAGCGCATTACTCCTTTTTATTCCTATAATATACAACCTTATATTCAGCGCAACCTATAGAGCCGAAAGAATATTAAGCTATCTTGATCCTTGGAAGTACGCTACGGACGAAGGTTATCAGGCAGTCCATTCTCTAATGGCTTTTGGAACAGGAGGAATATTCGGCGCCGGAATCGGAAACGGTTATCAGAAACTTTTTTATCTGCCGGAAGCTCATACCGATTTTATATTCTCCGTTATAGGAGAAGAATTAGGACTTTTGGGAACGTTATTTATAATTTCGCTCTACATGATAATAATATTCAGAGGCATAATAATATCTAAAAATGCAAAGGATTTATTCGGAACCCTTCTTGCCGTAGGAATCACGACATCATTCGGGCTTCAGGTATGTATAAATATAGGAGTCGCAATGGGGCTTTTGCCTACAAAAGGATTGACGCTTCCGCTTTTAAGCTATGGAGGCACCTCTCTTTTGGTAAGTTCCGCGGCTTTAGGCATCTTGGCTAATATAGGAAAAAACGAAAAACCGGTTTAGTTATTATAGAAAACGCTGTATATAGAAGATAGTTAAAATTTTTTTCAAACTATATGAAAGGAGAACAAAATGACTAAAAAACAAAAGCCTGTAACATTAACCATAAATGACGATTATAGAAAATCCTATACTCATGAACGTCCTGCGCCTGCAAATGCCGCTCCTACATCCAGACCGGAAGCTCGGCAAGAGAATGCAAACGGCAATCCGGCTACGAACAGCCAACAAGGAAATACAAATCACGCCTCAAGCAATGAGTAAAATATGCCTATAAAAGATTTAATAGAATTTATTCTTTATCTTGCTCCCGGTTTTATAGCTTCGGAGTTATATAATGCAAAATATCCTGTCAAGGAACGGGGGCAGTTTGTCCAAATAACGTGGAGTATAATTTGGGGTATAATCATCTTAAGCGTCATTAGATGGGTTGACGAAAAATTTTTTAGTTTTGCCCTGAACAGTAACAGTGAAAGCTTCCCTTCATTTCGTTTTATAATTGCTTTATTCGGCTCGGGGTTACTGTTGGGAATTATTAGAATATATTTATATATGATTCGATTTAAGCTTTCGCTTAAATATAATTCTTTTAGATCTATGGCGCCGGACCCACAGTCAATTTGGGTAAAAATTAATCAAAAAGAAAATACGGATTGGGCAGTTGTCTTTTTAAATGACAACTGCATCTATCTCGGATGGATATCTAATTATACCTATAATCCTAATAATGAGAATCAGGATTTTCTTTTAAGCAGCGCCAGAAGAGTCGATGAAAATTTAGAAGCTTTATACACTATTGATGGCAAAGGGGTTTACTTAAATACCAGAGATGTTAAGCGGATTGAATTCATTCAAGGACAGTCATAATAAAAATTATTTTGAATAGTGAAATCGGTTAAGAAAATGGCAAATACAAAAATAGAATGGACGGCGGAAACATGGAATCCTACGGTAGGATGTTCTAAAATATCTGCGGGATGCCAAAACTGCTATGCCGAAGTTATGGCAAAAAGACTTCAGGCAATAGGAGTCGTAAGCTATGAAAACGGTTTCGCATTAACCTTGATGCCTCAAAGATTATCAAAACCGATTAAAAAAAAGAAACCTACGACATATTTTGTTAATTCCATGAGCGACCTGTTTCATAAAGATATACCGGAATTATTTTTAAACAGAGTATTTGAAGTTATGGAAAAGACCCCGCGCCATACATACCAAATACTTACAAAACGAGCCGAAAGAATGGAACAATACTTAAAAAATAAAAAAATTCCCCCGAATATATGGCTTGGAATAACAGCGGAAAATAAAAAAGACGGGATGCCGAGAATAGAAATATTAAAAAAAATAAAAGCTTCGATTAAATTTATATCCGTAGAACCGATGCTTGAAGACATAGGCAAATTAAATCTTACAAGAATGCGAATTGCAAAATAAAGCTTTTTTCTTTAAGCAATGGGGAACATGGGGAGCGGACGGCATAAAAAGAAATAAAAAATCAAACGGAAAAAAATTGTTAGGAAAAGAATGGATTCAATATCCGACCCTTTTAAACATGGGACAAGCTTATGCCTAATTTAACAAATAAAATAATAATAGCCGGAGGAGTTACCGGCGGGCATCTGTTTCCGGCAATAGCTATAGCCGAAGAAATTATAAAACAAAGCCGAAATGCCGAAATACTATTTGTAAGCATAGGCAATGATTTTGAAAAAAAAATATTATCTCAAAAAGGATTTAAATTAAAAAGCATAAAAACCCCCAAATTAAAAGGGACGACAATTTTTAAGAAAATAAAAGCGTTGATAAAACTTCCGATTTCGGTATTTAGGGCGTCAATAATAGTAAAAAAATTCCTTCCGAATTTAATCATAGGAGTCGGAAGCTACTCTTCCGCTCCGGTATTAATAGCCGGCAGATTATTCGGAATAAAAATCGCTATTTGCGAACAGAATATAATGCCCGGAATTACAAACAGGTATTTATCCAAAATAGCGAACCGAGTATATATAGCTTTTAAGGATAGCAAAAAATATTTTAATAATAAAAAAACGTTGCATACGGGCAACCCGTTAAGAAAAGAAATAATTAAAGCGGAAAAAACGAAAACAATATCGGACGATAAAAGTTTTACGGTTTTAATAATAGGCGGAAGTCAAGGCGCTTCGGGCATTAACAAAGCGGTTATGGCTTCTCTTAATCATATAGAAAATAAAGCAAAAATAAGATTTATACATCAAAGCGGCGTTAAAGATTTGAAAAAAGTAAAAGAAGAATATTTAAATTATAAGATACAAAATACGGTTTGCGCGTTTATCGACGATATGGCGTCCGCATATCAAAAAGCGGATATTATAATAGCAAGAGCCGGCGCTACTACAATATCGGAAATAACGGCGTTGGGGAAAGCCGCCATATATATTCCGTTTCCTTACGCCGCGGACGGACATCAAGAGCTAAACGCAAGAATATTGGAAAAAGCCGGAGCATGCGAAGTAATATCCGAAAAGGATTTTGACGGAAAAAAAACCGCGGAAAAAATTAAATATTACGGAGCAAATCCGGACAAACTAATAGAAATAGGAAAAGAAGCAAAAAAGTTCGGAAAAACAAACGCCGCTCAAATTATAACGGACGATATAATGAAAAACCTATTAGGACAATAAAAGCATGTATAAAAAAGAGTACCATATACATTTTGTAGGCATAGGCGGCATAGGAATGAGCGGCATAGCCGAGCTACTTATAAACACAGGGTATAGAGTGTCCGGCTCCGATATAGCGCGTTCCGAAATTACAAAAAGATTAGAGAAACTCGGAGTAAAAATATTTCATTTTCATCATAAAAATAACATTGCCAACGCAGACGTGGTAGTATATTCTTCGGCAATTTTTTCGGATAATCCGGAAATAGCTCAAGCAAAAAAAGCCGCCGTGCCCGTAATACCAAGAGCCGAAATGCTTGCGGAGCTTATGAGACTAAAATACAGTATAGCGGTAGCCGGGGCGCATGGAAAAACCACAACCACCTCTATAATCTCGTGGGTATTACAAAAAGGCGGGCTTGACCCTACGGTAGTAATAGGCGGCAAACTTAATACAATAGGAACAAACGCCATATTAGGAAAAGGAGATTACATAGTAGCCGAAGCGGACGAAAGCGACGGCTCATTTTTAAAATTTTCGCCGACAATATCAATAATAACAAACATAGACGAAGACCATCTTGATTATTATTCGGATATAAACGCTATAAAAGAGATATTTATTCAATTTACAGAGAAAATACCGTTTTACGGGCTTGCGGTTCTTTGCGCGGACGATCCGAATATACAAGCAATAATGCCTCAAATAAAAAAAAGATACGCCACCTATGCGATAAACGGAAAAGCGGATATAACGGCGTCTGAGATAACATTTAAAGGAGAACAAACAGAATTTGTAGCGTATAATAAAAAAGAAAAATTAGGCAAAGCCGTTATAAACCTTGCGGGCATCCATAACGTTTATAACGCTCTTGCCGCAATAGCCGTAGGATTAGAATTGGGAATACCTTTCGGTTCCATAAAAAAAGCCCTTACTAAAATTCCGAAAGTGGAAAGAAGACTCGAAATAAAAGGAACCGTAAATGACGCAATCATAATAGACGATTATGGGCATCATCCTACGGAAATAAAAACAACCCTTAAAACCGCAAAAACGGTATGGGAAGACAAAAGACTTGTAGTGGCATTTCAGCCCCACAGATATAGTAGAACAAAACTATTATTTAACGATTTTAAACAAGCCTTTTTTTATGCCGATAAATTAATCGTAATTCCTATATATTCCGCCGGAGAAAAACAGATAAAAGAGGCTAGTTCAAAAAGTCTATGTCAAGGCATAATCGAAGCGGGACATAAAAACGCAACCTACGTCGAAAGTAAAGAGGCGGCGCTTTTATACCTTAAAAAAAGGCTTAAACCTAATGATATATTAATCACTCTCGGCGCCGGAGACGTATGGAAAATAGGAGAAGCGCTTTTAAAATGAGTTTAACTTCTCAATATAAAAAATGCCTTCAAACAAAGTTTAAAAACAGAGCATTGTTTGACGAGCCAATGTCTTTGCATACCTCGTTTAAAATAGGGGGAAATGCGGACGCCTACATATACCCGAAAAATATTCGAGAAATCGCAGAGTTGGTTAAATTTGTTAAAAAAGAGAATATCCCCTTTTTTATCAAAGGCGGCGGTTCGAATCTCCTTGTAAAAGATAAAGGAATAAGAGGCGTTACAATAGATTTACAAAAATATTTTAATACAATTTCAATAGCAAAAAAAAGAGCGAAAACAGTTAATATAACCGCTATGGCGGGAGTAAAAATTGCAACTTTGACCAGCGTAGCCTTAAAATACGGTTTGCGAGGTTTTGAATTCGCTTACGGAATACCCGGAACAATAGGAGGCGCGATATACGGGAATGCAGGAACCGGTTTAGGTTCCGTTGAAAAAATTTTAAATAACGTCATAATAGTTGACGAAAACGGAGAAATAAAAAAAATCGAAAAAAAAGAGATGGATTTTTCTTACAGAAAAACATCCTTTAAAAATTATAACAGTCCGATTATAGTAGAAAGCTCTTTAAGCTTTAGCGTCGGCGAACCTAACGAGGTTAAAAAAAATGCGGGGCAAATTATTAAAGAGAGAAAAAAAAAACAACCCTTAACCGAATATTGCGCAGGCTGCTTTTTTAAAAATCCGGAGGGAGAAAAAAGCGCCGGCGCTTTAATAGAACTTGCGGGCTTAAAAGGAAAAATTTTAGAAAACGCAGCGATATCCGAAAAACATGCTAATTTTATAATAAATCGCTCCAACGCTACAGCGCGGCAAATATTGAATCTTGCGGAACTAATTAGAAATAGAGTAAAAAAAAAATTTTCAATTGAGCTTCAATTAGAGGTGAAAATTGTTGGCGATTAAAAATTTTAAAAATAGAAAAAGAAAAATAGAAAAAGAAAAATTTTCGGGTCTGTTATTTGCATTTTTGCAAATAATCGCGACAGGGTTTTGTATAATAGCAGTAAGCTATATTCTTGTCGCGGGGTACGGGTTTATAACAACCTCCGATTATTTTGCGATTGATAATATAAAAATTAATAATTTAAGCATATTAACGGAAAAAGACATATTAAAACAGACCGGAATAAAAAAAGGGGACAACATATTTTCCGTAAATATTTCAAAAGCCATTCGATCCCTGATAGCGCATACTTGGATAGAACAGGCGGAAATTAAACGAAAGCCTCCGAGAAATATCATTATAACGGTTAAAGAGGAAAATCCTATGGCAATAGCGGTTATAGGGAAAAAATATATATTAAATGATAAAGGCAAAATAATAAAAGAAAAAAAAAATACCGATACTATGCGACTTCCTATAATATTAGGGCTTGATTTTTCAGACATAAACGCTAAATTAAAAGAGGAAAAATTTTTACTTGAATCAATAACGGAGATATTAACCGACAAAAATAAATGCGAAAAACTTATTTCTCAAAACAGCATTGCAAAAATTTATGTAGATAAAAAAATAGGTTTGACAATACTTGGAATACCCAAAGTTAAAAAAATTAAACTTGGATACGGCGATTTTAATTTAAAATGCAAGCGTCTTAAAAAAGTAGTATCCTCTTTTGAAAATTACGAAAAATTTGATTTCGCAGATTTAACCGATTTAGATAGAATAGTTATCAAGCCTGCATTATAAAGAGAGCAAAATAGATTAAAAGGAAATAATAAAAGAGATTTTCGTAGTAAAGGGAAAATTTTTTTTATCCTGTAATGTCGAGGCGAGATATCATAATTCAATTATAAAAAAAAAAGCATAATAAAAAGGTCTTATATGCAAAAACAGGAAGAAATCGTAGTAGGGCTCGATATAGGCACTACCAAAATATGCGCCGTAGTCGGCGAGGTATTACAGAATGAAATCAGTATAATAGGAATAGGCGCTCACCCGTCAAAAGGCTTAAAAAAAGGGGTGGTAGTAGATATAGAATCTACCGTAAACTCCATAAAAAGAGCGGTTGAAGAAGCGGAACTTATGGCGGGATGCGAAATCAGAGACGTTTATATCGGCGTAGCCGGAAGCCACATATCCGGCTTTAACAGTCATGGCATAATCGCAATAAAAAGCTCCGAAGTTTTAAAACAGGATGTAGATAGAGTAATAGAAGCCGCAAGAGCGGTGGCAATACCTACGGATAGGGAAATAATACATGTTTTACCTCAAGGTTACGCGGTGGATAATCAAAAAGGAATACAAAATCCGGTAGGAATGACAGGCGTAAGGCTCGAAGCGGACGTTCATATAGTTACCGGAGCGGTTACCTCCGTTCGCAATATAGTAAAATGCGCAAATCGAGCCGGTTTAGACGTAAAAGATATAGTCTTGGAATCAATAGCGTCAGGAGAAGCGGTTCTTACCAAAGAGGAAAAAGCGCTTGGAGCGGCTTTAATCGATCTTGGAGGCGGGACTACGGACCTTGCCGTATTTTACGATAATAACATCAAACATACTTTTGTTTTGCCGTTAGGCGGAAATAATCTTACCAACGATATAGCCATAGGGCTTGCAGCGCCTACGGCGGGAGCCGAAATAATCAAAAAAAAATACGGCACCTGCATAGCCCGAAATATAAATAAAGAGGAAATAATAGAAGTTCCCGGGTTGGGAGGCAGACAGCCCAGAAAACTCTCGAGACAAATACTGGGCGAAATATTAGAACCTCGTATGGAGGAGATATTTGCTCTTATAAAAAAAGAGTTAAACAGGGTTAATATAGGGGGGGCAATACCATCGGGAATTGTCATAACCGGCGGCACCTCTTTAATAAACGATGCCGTAGAGTTTTCCGAATCAATATTCGGAGCTCCGGTCCGGTCCGGAAGCCCCATAGGCATCAACGGGCTTAAAGACGTAGTAAATAATCCGATATACGCAACCGGAGTAGGGCTTGTTTTATATGGTTATAAAAATCAGCCGCATGAAAATTTTGAGGTGAGCGACGCTAATTTTTTTAAAAAAACTCTTAATAGAATGAAAATGTGGTTCAAAGAAATTTTATAGATATTGCAAAATAAGAACGCGTTTAAAGCAGTTCCATAATAAAAAAGTTTTGTTTTTCAAGGGACTAAAGCAAAGGAGCGAAAAATGTCTTTTAGATATGTAGAAAATGAAAAATCCGCAAAAATCAAAGTGATCGGAGTAGGAGGCGCAGGCGGAAATGCCGTAAACAACATGATCGGCGCCAATCTTACAGGCGTGCAATTCATAACAGCTAATACGGATTCACAGGCTCTTGAAATATCAAAAGCGCCCGTAAAAGTGCAGATAGGAGGAACCCTTACCGAAGGGCTCGGAGCGGGAGCGGAACCGGATGTCGGCAAAAATGCCGCGTTAGAAAGCAAAAAAGAGATAGAAGAAGCTATAGGCAACAATGTTCATATGGTATTTATTACCGCAGGTTTTGGAGGCGGAACAGGAACCGGAGCCGCGCCTGTAATAGCGGAAATATGTAAAGAACTCGGAATATTAACCGTTGCCGTCATAACCAAGCCCTTTAAATTCGAAGGTAAAAAAAGAATGCAAAAGGCGGAAGAAGGAATAAGAACTTTAAAAGACGTAACCGATACGGTTATAACCATTCCAAATGATCGACTCAGAGGATTAGCCTCTAAAAATGCCACTTTAATAGAAATGTTTTCGCAAGCGGACGAAATACTTCTGCATTCCGTAAAAGGAATAACCGATCTTATCATGCTTCCCGGACTTGTTAATCTTGATTTTGCAGACGTTAGAACCACAATGAACAGAGCGGGCATGGCAATAATGGGAATAGGCAGAGCCGGAGGAGAAAACAGGGCGATAGAGGCTGCGGAAAAAGCAATATCTCATCCCCTATTAGAAGATATATCGATAGCTAACGCAAAAGGCGTTCTTATGAACATAAGCAGCACAAGCAGCTTGACAATGCAAGAAATGAGCGAAGCTTCGGATCGCATATACAAAGAGGTCGGAGATAAAGCCGATATTATATGGGGCGCCGTGATGGACGAAACAATGGGAGACGAAGTAAGCGTTACGGTAATTGCCACCGGAATAAATTCCGGTTTTGACAATGAGGATTATCAAAAAAGCGACAAAGTAAAACCAATTTTAAGCGCGGGTCAACGGACTGAAAAACCAGAAGCCGAGCATTATAAAAAATCGGAGGGGGAACAGGAGACGCCCGCTTACATCCGAAAACTTAAAACATCCGAAAACAATCAAAAGTCCGGCTATAAAGGAATATATACGCAAGGCGAAGATATTAACGAAGATGAATTGGATATACCTACATTTTTAAGAAAAAAAGCGGATTAAACAAAAGAGGCGGGCAAATTTGCATGAGCAAATTACCCTTGCATAGTTTCGCAATATTTTATATAAATCTCTAATGAGAAGCGTTGAATTTTCAAATTGTAACGGCGCTTGATAACAAAATTTTGCGTTATAACGCGAAACATAAACAGTTATCAGAGAGGCTTTACAAAATTATTTAAATGTTAAAGAAAGGAACGTAATTATGAAAAAAAGTTTTATTGGCATATTAATAGGATTAATCGCCGTAGTCTTTATCTTTGCAGGCTCAGCTTATGCGGGTAAAAAAAGAGTGGTAGTCGGCGGAGGACCCGCAGGCGGAACATTTCAGGTTGTGGCTAATGCAATTCAGGTTTATGACCCTGTAAAAGCCCTTGAAGGCTACAACATCCAAGCTCAGTCTTCTGCGGGATCGGTTGAAAATTTAAGAAAAATAAATTCCGGAAAGTCTCATTTCGGCGTAGTGTATTCGGGACACGTATGGCTTGGCAGAGAAGGAAAAATGAAAGCCGACCCTAAGAAATACGAAAATGTTATGGCTGTGGCATATCTTTACGGCGCTCCGGCTCAGCTTGTAGTTAAAAAAGGATCCGGCATAAAAAGTTGCAAAGATTTAGAAGGTAAAAAAGTGGGCGTAGGCAATGCGGGATCAGGAGCTTTTGCAAACTGCGAAATGTTCTTTAGTCATCTCGGCATATGGGATAAAATAGAAAGAAACGCTATGGGATATAATGATGCGGCAAACGCTTTCGGCAACAATCAGCTTGACGCTTTTTGGCTTTTTACCGCATTTCCGAGCGGAGCGGTTATTATGGCGGCTCAAACCAACGATATAGCGATGATCGATCTTAACGCGGACGCGGAAGCTACCGGTTTCTTTAAAGAATATCCTTACTTTTCAAAAGTAAGCATTCCCGCCGGAACATACAAAGGAGTCGATCAGGACGCCCCGTCTTTTCAAGATTCCACTTTGTTAGTAGCCAACAAAGATGTCGATGCGGAACTCGTATATAAAATGCTATCCTTAATCTATACGGACGAAGGACTTGCTCATATGCGCGAACAGAAAAAAGTTTTTGAAGCTATGAGCTTAGAAACAGGCGTAAACGGAGTAGTAACCCCGTTACATCCGGGAGCCGAAAAATTCTGGAAAGAAAAAGGCATATTAAAATAAAACAATCATAATCCATCTATCCTCTTTAATAAGGCGGCTTTATTCTACAAAAAGCCGCCTTATTAAATCCAAAAAAACCTGCCAATCCGCTTTTATAATAAATTTTTAAAAAACTTTATCGTCAACGCATTTCATTATATAGCCAAGTTACTATAATTTGAAATGACATGAAGCGATACTTGTCATTTCGACTATTTATCGCTTTGTTATTACTTTATCGCTTTTAATCAAGAAATTTCTCGCCGCGCACGAAATGACAGGCAAAAATAAAATTTATCAAAATAACGGAAAGTGATTTTTTCCCGTCTCTTCGCCGAAAGTTGTTTGGGTTTGTCATTTCGAACAAACGAAGCGAGGAGAAACCTCTTAATTATTGGCGCTGAAAAAGTATATTATATATTGAAGTTATTGCAAATTTTATAAAAAACAAGGTGAGATATTTGTAAGCGTTCAATACTCTTCTTAATATTTTCTTGCAAATATTAAGAAGAAATACTCATTACTATCAAAAGCGATAGTTTTATTTGCAAAGAGGCTCTTGCCGTCGAGGATTTTCGGTTTGGTTTTGGTTAGAAAGCAAAAACTCAACTTGCGCTTAAGGTAAGCTTATGGAGGCTTTAAAATTTTATAAATATTTATAGGGAAGGCAAGCCGTTAATATTCCGTAGGGACAGAACAATGTTCTGTCCCTACTTTGTTCGATGCCGAAACCTACATTTTAAGCTTAAACTGTTTTGCAATATCTATTATTTATCGCTTTTTATTAAGGGATTTCTCCTCGCTTTGCTCGTCGAAATGACAAGTAAAAATAAAGGTCTCGCCATAACAGGAAGTAATTTTTGCCTGTCATTTCGACCGAAGGGAGAAATCCCTTTATTATTGCCTTTATCCTTTAATCTTTTGCCCGAATTTAATCATTATTTCTTATGATTAATATCTTTTAATAATGAGGATTTTTTCTTAAAATTTGCAAAAAAATATTAAAATTAATACTAAGTTCCTTGCAAATATTTCACCCTATCTTTCTTAAAATCTATAATAATTACAATATGTATTATACTTTTTCAGTATAGACTAATTATAGAGGAAGTCCGGTTTTGCAAAACGAAAAAATTTCAACTCTTTAAACGGATAAACCGTTTATTTGTATCGATCGTCTATAATGGTTGCAGGCTCAAAACTTACGCCCCGTTTCATACCCTTTTTCGTCTCTTCATATAAGCCTTTATCAAACCAAAAAAGCCCGCCGGTCATAACGGAAAACGGGTCAAACAGGTCTTCGCTTTTTTTAACGCCGGGTATTTCCGGAAGCCTCCACCATCTCCAATATCCAAGCCTTACATAAGGCGTCATAAAAGTCGGAACAAAAACTCCGGCTTCATGCGCCTTTTTTTGAATTTCGCGGGAAAGCTTGCTCCTCTCCTGTTCGTTCAAAGAATTTCTAAAAGAATCTATTAAAGCGTCCATCTCGGGATCGTCAATATTCGTTATATTATTAGTCTGCGGCTTATGAGCGTTTGCGGAATGAAAAAACTCCCAATATTGAGGACGTAAAGAAACGCTCCATCCCATCCATGCTACGTCATGTTTTTTTTCTAAAATCTTTTTAAAAAGAGCCGAAGGATCCATCTTTTGAAGCCTAATCTCAATGCCCGCTTTTTTTGCCTCCTCCTTTAAAACCACAAGACGCGGAGTATGCTCTTCGATGCCATATACAACTTCTACCTCAAAACGTTTTCCCTTTTTTGCCCATATTCCGTCTTCCCCCCTTGTCCACCCGGATTTTTTCATATAAAAATCTACCTTTTCCATATCAAATTTTCGGGCTTTTATATCGGGGTTACTATATTCGCCGTAGCCTACATATGCCTGCTGAAGTCTGGAATAGTCGTTTCGTAATATTTCGGAGATAACCTTTTCTATATTCATAGCATGGGCAAAAGCGTATCTGATATTTTTATCTGCGAATATTTTTCTATCGCAGTTAAGCCACATTCCGGACGCTGATCGTTGAGTGTTGTTAAAAAACCATATCTTATGAATATATCCTTTTTTAAAAACTCCGGTATCCGACTTAACATGCCAATATTTTGGAAAATTAAGAGAAAAAACATCTATTTTACCTTTTTTAAAATATTCCCAGCTTATATTAAAATCTCTAATCACTTCAAATATTACTCTATCTACGTTAAATCTGTTTTTAAAATATTTAAGGTCTTTTCCCCACCAACCCTTTTTTCTTTTAAATTTTATATGCTTTCCTTTTTTAAAATCGGAAATTTTATAAGGTCCCGTGTTAGGAGCTATCTTCCAATTATATTTTCGGACGAAATCCTTATCAAGCGGCGCGTAATAATGCTTTGGAATCGGAATAATAGCCAATTTTAAATGCAAATCAGGAACAGGCTTTGAAGAAACTACCGCCAAAGTATAATCGTCAAATACCGTTACTTTCTCAATCTCTTTGGTATAATAATCGTTATACCAAGGCGCAATAATATGTTTCGAGCGCATAAATTCCAAAGTATATGCAAAATCATGAGCGGTTACCGGTTTGCCGTCCGACCACTTTGCCTTTTTATTAAGCTTGAAATACATACTTTTTTTATCTTTTCCGAACGCCCAATGAGTCGCTATTTCCGGTATAATATTTAAAGTGTTGGGATGTATGCCTATTAAGCCAAGCTGATTATCCAATATTGCGCTTCTAAAAGCTCCGTTGGAATCAGGACCTACGGTTCTAAAGGTCATAGGAAAGCTTAATAACGATAAATGTAAAGTTCCGCCTTTTTTAGCCTTATCCGAAGAAAATACGGCATCCGAATCGTTGGTTTCCCATACAATATCTTTAGAAAGCTCTTCCGCCGCGACTTGATCTATAAAAAACGGAAACATTAATAACAAAATTGATATAATAATTATTTTAAACTTCATAAAAATCCTCTTATTATAGCCTGATTACTATAAATTGATTGTAAAAGTATGCCATAAAGAATGCTTCGGAAAGGATATGTTCAAAGTTTATTTGCGTAGCGCCTCTTGTTGTCTATGAAACAATTTCCGGCTGGTTTTTCGTAAAAAAGTGTGAAAACAAAGCCGAAAATCCGAGACAACAAGCAAAAAGCGGAGCAAACAAACTCGGACATAGACGAATTGATTTAAATCAGCATACGCTTATTACTCAGTCCAACAAATCTTTTTAAATCATTTTATTGAAATCTATCTATATTTTATAAAGACCTTCCCTCTTATTATTGATAAAACAAAAATCTTTTTTTTATTTATAACCTCAACAAAAAAAAGCGGGGGGAATTTCATAGTAGAAAAATAAACGGATAAGATATAACATTAAAGAACATTATAAGCAATATAAGCAAAACAAATCGTTCTTGACATAATCGGCGTTAAAACATAGGAAATTATCTTTTAATTATTAAAAGGAGAATACCAATGAGAAAATTCGCAAGATTAGATAGGCTGCCTCCTTATGTATTTGCCACCGTAAATAGAATTAAGATGGAAGCAAGACACAAAGGAGAGGATATTATTGATCTTGGTATGGGCAATCCCGATTTGGGAACGCCGCGGCATATAGTGGATAAGCTTATAGAAGCGGCTAAAAAACCTCATAACCACAGATATTCCGCGTCAATGGGCATTACCAAACTTCGTCTTGCGATCGCTAATCGGTATAAAAAAAAATACGACGTAGATATAGACCCGGATCAAGAAGCAATAGTAACAATCGGAGTAAAAGAGGGTATGTCGCATCTTATACTTGTGGCAATCAGACCCGGCGAGGTAGTTTTTACTCCTACCCCTACATATCCTATACATCCTTTTTCGGCTATAATTGCAGGAGGAGACGTTCGCGGAATTCCTACGGGTCCGGAACAGGATTTTTTTAAAAACCTTATGGACGCGACAAGACAAACATGGCCTAAACCTAAAGTTTTAATTTTATGCTATCCTCATAATCCTACCACCGAAGTGGTTGATTTAAAATTCTTTGAAAAAATAGTGGATTATGCAAAAGAACATAATATAATCGTAATACACGACCTTGCATATGCGGATATATCTTTTGACGGTTATAAGCCGCCCAGCTTTCTACAGGCAAAAGGGGCAAAAGATGTAGGCGTAGAATTCTTTTCAATGTCCAAAAGCTACAGCATGGCGGGTTGGAGAGTAGGTTTTTGCGTAGGCAACAAAGAGGTTATAAGCGCGCTTCGCAGAATTAAATCTTATCTTGATTACGGTATATTTCAACCAATTCAAATCGCCTCCATAATAGCTTTAAACGAAGATCAAAGTTGCGTTTCCGAAATATGCGAAACATACAAAAAAAGACGGGACGCTCTGATAACAGGGCTTGATAAAATAGGATGGCATATACCCGCCCCCAAAGGAACAATGTTTGTATGGGGCAAAATACCGGATAAATATATAAAAATGGGTTCCGTAGAATTTTCTAAATTTCTTATAAACGAGGCTAAAGTTGCCGTATCTCCCGGGCTTGGTTTCGGGGAATACGGAGACGATTACGTTCGCTTTGCTCTTATAGAAAATGAAATGCGAATTCATCAGGCTTTAAGAGGAATTAAAAAAGTTTTATAATAAAAATATTAAGGAATTTTTTGCTTTAGTTGACAAGACAGGTTGTTTGTTTATCTATTTTTTAATTACGCAACATAATAATATTTTGATTTGTAACAAAACAGTTTATTCATTTATCTAATGAATAATGACTTTTAATTGCAAAATAAAATGATTAATTTTGTCGGATAACAAAGCAATTTCTTCGTTTGCAAGACGATTTTTTTTTAATTTGTAACAAAACGGTTTATTCATTTATCTAATGAATAATGACTTTTAATCGCAAAATAAAATGATTAATTTTATCGGATAACAAAGCAATTTGTTTGTTTGCAAGACGATTTTTTTTTAATTTGTAACAAAACGGTTTATTCATTTATCTAATGAATAATGACTTTTAATCGCAAAATAAAATGATTAATTTTATCGGATAACAAAACGGTTTGTTTGTTTGCAAGACGATTTTTTTTTAATTTGTAACAAAACGGTTTGTTTATCTATCTAATGAATAATGACTTTTAATTGTAAAATATAATGATTAATTTTGTCGGATAACAAAACGGTTTGTTTGTTTGCAAGACGATTTTTTTTTGATTTGTAACAAAACGGTTTGTTTGCAAAGCAAAATTTTTTTTGATTTGTAACAAAACAGGTTATTCATTTGTCTAATGAATAATGATTAATTTTGCCGGATAACAAAGTAGTTTGTTTGTTTGCAAGGCGAAAAATTTTTTTAACCGGAGGAATACATGTGGTATTTCGAGGATTAAAAAAAATTTTCAACGCCGCAAACGGGCAAACTACAAAGTTATCCGACTAAATATAATAGAGGGAATAATGAAAAAACTCAATATAGGGCTGTTAGGACTTGGCACAGTAGGAACCGGAACCGCAAAAATCCTTATAGAAAATAAGGAGATCATAAAAAAAAAAACCGGGGCGAATCTGCATTTAAAAAAGGCTGCGGATATTGATCTCAATAAAAAAAGAGGGGTTGTTTTTGAAAAAGGAACCCTTACAAATGACGTTTTTGAAGTAATAAACGACGACAAAATCGATATTATAGTAGAAATGATAGGCGGAAAAACAATCGCCAAAGAATTCATTATAAAAGCGCTTAAAAACAAAAAACATGTAGTTACCGCAAATAAAGCTCTTTTGGCGGAAGCCGGAGAAGAGCTATTTGAGCTTGCGTATAAAAACGGCGTAGATATAGCTTACGAAGCAAGCGTAGGCGGCGCAATACCAATAATAAAAAGCATTAGAGAATCGCTTGCGGGCAACAATATAACCGCGGTCAACGGCATATTAAACGGCACATGCAATTATATATTATCTCAAATTGCAAACAAAGGAATGGAGTTTAAAGACGCGCTTGCTCAAGCTCAGGCAAACGGATATGCCGAAGCGGACCCTACCTTTGATATAGAAGGTTTTGATACCGCTCATAAAACCGCAATAATAGCCTCTTTGGCTTACGGAACAAAAATAAATTTCGACGATCTTTATATAGAAGGAATAACCGGCATTACCAAAACCGACATTAAATATGCAAAAGAGTTCGGCTATTTAATAAAACTTCTTGCAATAACAAAAGATTTGGGAAACTCCATCGAAGCCAGAATTCATCCTACAATGATACCTATAAACAACATGCTTGCTAAAATAGACGGTTCCTTAAATGCAATTTCAGTATTCGGAGACGCCGTGGGCGAGCTTATGCTATGCGGTTACGGCGCGGGTATGATGCCTACCGCAAGCGCGGTTGTAGGAGATATAATAGATATTGCAAGAAACATACTTTTTAATGCAAAAACAAGAATCCCGATTGCCGGATTTATGCCCGCTCAAATAAAAAGCAAGCCGGTTACGCCGATAGAGGATATTTTAACCAATTATTATTTTAGATTTTTTCTTTTAGACAAGCCCAACGTTTTATCGTTAGTTGCCGGAATACTCGGCGCCTACGGCATAAGCATAAAATCTGTTCATCAAAAAGAAAGAAACCCTCAAGAAGGGGTTCCTGTTATAATAATTACTCATCTTGCAAAGGAAGCGGAAGTTAAAAAAGCGTTAAAAGAAATATCCGCTTTGGATATTGTATTGCAAAAACCGGTATTTATAAGAATAGAAGATGATGAAAAATAATAGCTTTAAAGTCTCTTATAGAGTTATATACGGAGATACGGACAGGCTGGGCGTGGTATATAACGCCAATTATTTTAGATTTTTTGAAATCGGCAGAAACGAACTTTTTAGAAATCTCGGGATAACGTACAAAACAATAGAGGAGAAAAAAATATTTCTGCCGGTAGCCGAGGCAAACTGCAAATATATAAAGCCTATACATTACGACGATATTATTATAATCGAAACCTCGATAGATCCGGAATATAAAAAAGGGATATGCTTTTTATATACAATCTTTTCCGAAGATGAAAAAAAAGTTTGCGCCAAAGGGTTTACAAAACATGCTTTTATAAATTCCGAGCATAAGGTTATACGCCCGCCGGAATTTATAAAAGATTTAATGCTTGATTGATTAGGCTATCCTTGTTTACCTGTTCGGGAAAAATCCAAACCGATAGACAAACCTTACGTTGTATCGCATCTCGACAAATCTTATTTTGTTGTAATAGCTACGAATATTATTTTTACCTGTCATTTCGACGAGCGTAGCGAGGAGAAATCCCTGAATTAAAAAACGGCTTTTAAAAATTTTGTTTATTCTTTTCAAGGCGTATAAAAATTTTAATCGTAGGAATAAGCAAAGTATTTCGAGGATTAAAATTTGAGCGTAATGCATAAGATAAGAGGTTGCGCAAGGGGTTTTTAATTATTAAGCTTTTGTTTAATAATGCCTATACCTACTTTTACATTCTTTGTATCGGGATGATTTTCTCCCAAAAGCCGCATACGAATTTTTAAAGCTTTTTCACAATATCCAAGCGCTTCTTTATATTTACCTAAATATTGCAACGCCACGCCGATATTGTTTAAACGAATAGCAACTTTCGGATGTTCCTCTCCGTAAACCTTCTTATCTATATCAAGCGCTTGCTCATAATGCTCTATCGCTTTCTTATATTCCCCTAAAGATTGCAACGCCCCGCCAATATTATTTAAGCTTGTAGCAACTTTCGGATGTTCCTCTCCGTAAACCTTCTTATCTATATCAAACGCTTGCTTATAATACCTTATCGCTTTCTTATATTCCCCTAAAGATTGCAACGCCCCGCCAATATTATTTAAGCTTGTAGCAACTTTCGGATGTTCCTCTCCGTAAACCTTCTTATCTATATCAAGCGCTTGCTCATAATGCTCTATCGCCCGCTTATATTCCCCTAAATATTGCAACGACCCGCCGATATTGCTTAAACGAATAGCAACGTTCGGATGCTCCTCTCCGTAAACCTTCTTATCTATATCAAGCGCCTTCTCATAATGCTCTACCGCACGCTTATATTCGCCTAAATATTGCAATGCCCCGCCGATATTGTTTAAGCTTACTGCAGTATTAGGATGCTCATTGCCTAAATTTTCAATATCCGATTTCAATGCTTTTTCGCATAACTTTAACCCTTTGGAATAATTACCCAAATATATATTAAATTCTCCCGCCTTATTTAAAGCTTTTGAAATTTCGGAAGGGTTATTTGCGGCTTTTGCAATTTGAAGATATTTATTCGCATATTCCAAACCCTTTTTATACTCCGCAAGCTCTTCGGCAAGGGTAAATATCTGAGAGTATAAGGAGGATAAAAGATTAAAGCTTTTTTGGGCTTCCGGCTCTTTAATTCTTTTTTCCAATCTTTTCAATTCCGCAAGTTTTGCGCTTATTGTTAAGGAGGTAAAAGAGGAGGTTTTTCTGTTTTCTTTAAGTTCCGAGGCAAAATTATCCTGTTTTGATTCGGTTTTTGATATTTGAGCGGTAAGTTTTATTGTAAGGCTTTGAAAAGACCAAAAATCCGGCATTTTTTTCATAAGCTTTAAAAGATGTTCATCTTCTGCCGGAATGCAAACTATTAAAGCAATATCTTTTTGCGCTATAAGGTCTCTTCTATAATTTATATCGTATATATCCTGCTTATCCAATAAATGTTCAAAATCCTCTATTATTAAAAACCCGCTCTCCGCCTCCCTTGCCTTTTCCATAAACAGATTATAATCCATATCCTTTGCGGAAAATATTTTGCATTCTCTATTAGGATAAGCGTTTTTTAAGGATGTAACCGCCTCGTTAAACAGTTCCGTAATGTTGTAGCGCAATATTATAAATTCAAATAGCCCGCTTGCTACTGTTCTTAAAAGCCGGTTAAGATTTTTTTTATACTTATTATCTTTAATTAACATATTTTTTGTATATCGCGGAAGCCTCTATAATAGGATTAACCTTTTTATATGTTCCGTCGTTATATTCCATTATAATAACCCTTGACAAAAGCCCTTGCAAAGTTTTGCTAAAAGGTATTTCCCCTTTGCTGTTTACAACCTTGTTTATTAAATCAAACTCCTCTTGCGTAATGCCCGTAGCATATAAATTGCCCAAATATTTAACCGCGTCATTAAAAGCCTGTCTGTTCAATACGGTCGCTTCCGGGTCAAGCTCTACGCCCATAGTCTTGATAATGCGCAAAAGTTCCCGAGGCGAACCTCCGCTTGTTAAAATTATATCTTTTACCAAATCTTCATTTTCAAAAAGGGATTTATCAACCCGCTTATATACATATTCTTTTAAAATTTCTATATTCTCTGTTATAGGCTCGCCGGTTCTTTTATCCATAAGCTTTATAAAAGGGAACCTTATTATTTCCGGCTCTATTGCCCGCAAATTACTTACCTGATGATGAAGCTCTATAGGCATTGTAATTAGCATATTCGTTTTTATAGCCTTTATTCTTAAACCGTCCTTTTTTATTATTTTTTCACGCAATTTTGCAGTTTGAACCTTTTCTATTCCGTCTATTATAAAAAGAATATCTTTTGCTATTTTCTTGCTTTGTATCTTTAAAACGGTTTCTCCTATAAACTCGTTAAACTTATCCTTAAGGTCCGAAAAATTATCCCTAAACACTACTCTTGCCTTTTCCGCATAAGATGTATTATAGGCAAACGCGTTTTTTAAGCTTCCTATAATTTTTATTAAACTTAATAAGCTCGCTCCGGCGGATATTTCGGTCTCTATTTTTGCGGAATGTTCCGCAACCCTGTTTGTCTCTTTTATTCTTTCCGTAAACCAGCTATTTAAAGAATCTATAATATCGGTATTGATCCGGATTTTTTTTTGTTCCATCCTTTTTAACAAACCTTCCGCCATAAATATCAGAATATCTACAAAATCGATATTATTCATATCAAGGTCCGTATCCAAACTGCATGTAATACACAAATAACTTTCCGGATTTTCAATCTCTTGTGCAATTCTCTTTAACTCTGAAGTTTTGCCGCTGCCGTACATTCCGGCAAGAAATATAAGCTTTTTATTCTCCGGGTCTCCAACCATTCTATAAGGTTTTTTTGCGTTAAGTTTAAGGCTTTTTAAAAGCCTGCTCTCTTTAAAACTTCCTCTTGCTTTGCTTAAATCGGTAAAAAATATATTATCCGGCGTTACCGGAACCTTATATTGAACCGCCGCGTCTATTTCGTCTATTGTTTTAGCTTTTTTACTAACCATAATTAACCTCTTTTCTATTCATATGCTTTTTTGCAATTATTCTTTATGTTAACAAATTTTATTGTAAAAATCCGGTTAAGCCTATTTATTATAAATTTAGATAAAAACGGCAAGAAAATTATGAAAAATGCCGTTAGTTGAAAAAAACGGCTTTTAATTTTTTAATTGCAACGAGCTTTATTTTGTGCATGTTCATTTCGGCGGACTTTATTTTTACCTGTCATTTCGACGAGCGTAGCGAGGAGAAATCCCTTAATTAAAAAGACGTTTATTAAAAATTTTGTTTATTCTTTTCAAGACGCATAAAAACTTTAACCGTAGGAATAATCAAAGTATTTCGAGGATTAAAAGTTAAGCATAACGCATAAAATAAGCAAAATAGGAGGTTGCGCAAGGGTTTTTAATTATTAAGCTTTTGTTTAACAATGCCTATACCTTTTTTTACATTCTTTGTATCGGGATGATTTTCTCCCAAAAACCGCATACAAATTTTTAAAGATTCTTCCAAATATCCAAGCGCTTCTTTATATTCCTCTAATTTAAACCATACCATGCCGATATTGTTTAAGGTTCTCGCTATATTCGGATGTTCCTCTCCGTAAACCTTTTTATCTATATCAAGCGCTTTTTCTAAATATTCTATTGCCTCATCATATTTCTCTAATTTTCTTAATACCGCGCCGATATTGTTTAAGTTTGTTGCTATATCAGGATATTCCTCTCCGTAAATCTTTTTATAAATATTAAGCGCCTTTTCTAAAAATTCTATCGCTTTTTCATATTCCCCTAATGCTTCCAATACCGCGCCGATATTGTTTAAATTTGTTGCTATATCAGGATGTTCCTCTCCGTAAACCTTTTTATAAATATTAAGCGCTTTCTCATAATAGCTTATCGCCTTTTTATATTTTTCTAAAGATTCTATTCCCTTCTTATACTCTCCTGATTCTCTTAACGCCTCGCCGATATTGTTTAAGTCTCTCGCTACATTCAGATGTTCCTCTCCGTAAACCTTTTTATCTATATCAAGCGCTTTTTCTAAAGCTTCTATTGCCTTTTTATATTCCCCTAATTCTTTCAATGCCCCGCCGATATTGTTTAAATACTTTGCCACCTCCGGATGTTCCTCTCCGTATATCTTTTTAAAAATGACAAGCGCGCTCTCAAAATATTTTTTAGCTTCCTTATAAGCCCCCAAACCATCAAATATCCATCCGGCAACATAATTATTACTATGAATATTCCGTTTCCAGTTTTCTATTGCTTTTTGCCAGTTCGGCTTTGCTTCCTTTGTTTCAATCTTGTTATTATCCGATAACGGCAGAGGTTCTTTTATTATCCGCTTCCATAAAGCGGAAATTATGTTATCTGTATTGCAATATATTCGATGACTCTTATTAAATTTTTCAAAAGGGTTTTTGCTTTCCTCTTTTTGTATAGATTCAATCTTTTCTTTATTGTCCGAATGTTGAATAAAAAATACCCGCTTTAAATTTTTATCTATTAATTCTATTTGCGGAGTTATATCAAGTTGATCCGAACAGCTATAGCCTAAAATTAAAACCTCTTTATGTTTTCCTTTTGAAAAAAGATAATTTATAAAATTATCCTGTTTATATTTTTGATTTTCCCGAGATATTTTTTCTATTGTAGAAACAATGCTTTTTTTATAATGCTCGCTTCCGTCTCCATAATCGCCGTGAAGTTTTATAATTTTAACTTTATTCGGCTCTTCATTTATCTTTTCAAAATCTTTACTTTGATAAATTACTCTGTATGCAACGTCCTCTTTTTTAAGAGCCTTTTCAATAAGAGTATCGAAATTTGTAGTAAAAATAATTTTTAATAATCCTTGCTTGGCAAGCTTTGCAAAAAATATATGATTATTATTCGGTTCAAGATTTTTTGTATTATAAATTTCAAACAGCTCAAATAAACTTTTTTCTTTGCAGGCTTGCAAAAGTTGCTCTATAAACATTTCAAAAGCAAACTTAAACGGACTATTTAAATTCTTTTCATTTACAAGAGATTTTATATCCTCTTCTTCTACCTCTAATTGTCTTAATATATAATTTACAATTTTTACAACGCTTGGAACGCCGGAATTTACCGATATTCCCGCCCCGCAAAAAACCGCAAGGTTTTTATTTTGAATTGAAGCGGCTATTTCATTAATTTTAAGAGAGTTTAACATTTTTTTAATATCCCATTTAATATTTTTTTATTACTCGCCGGTTTTTTATTATAAATTCAGATAAAAACGGCAAAAAAAAAGGAAAACTACAAATAGATACTTATTTACCGCTTTATATCTTTTTTCCTTTACCTTATTTATTTATTGTAATTGCCTTTATCAAATGATATTTTTTTTATAAATCAAGATATATATTATTCTTCCGATTTATAGGTTAAAAAACTAAAAAAGGCTGCGGAAAATTTTAATAAAACCAAAAAGGATAAATTAAAAATATGCCGAAAAGAGAGGATATAAAAAAAATATTTATAATAGGAGCGGGTCCAATAGTAATAGGGCAAGCCTGCGAATTCGATTATTCCGGAACTCAAGCTTGCAAAGCCTTAAAAGAGGAAGGTTATAAAATAGTTTTATTAAATTCAAACCCCGCGACAATAATGACCGACCCGGACCTTGCCGATTTTACCTATATAGAGCCCGTAACCTTTGAAGCCGCAAAAAAAATCATAGAAAAAGAAAAGCCGGACGCCCTGCTGCCGACTCTCGGAGGGCAAACAGCGCTTAACGTAGCGGTTAAACTTTCCGAAAACAAAGTATTGGAAAAAAACAAGGTAAAACTTATAGGCGCCTCTTTAAAAGCCATACAAAAAGCGGAAAACAGAGAACTTTTCGGCAAAGCTATGAATAAAATAGGATTAAGAATTCCGAAAAGCAGAATAGTTACAAATATTCAACAAGCCGAAGAAGCGGCAAAAGAAATCGGATTTCCTTTAATAGCGCGTCCCAGTTTTACTTTGGGAGGCAAAGGCGGCGGCATTGCCTATAACTTAGAAGAGCTGGAAAAAATTGCAAAAGCCGGCATAGAAGCAAGTATGATTTCTCAAATTATGTTAGAAGAATCGGTTTTAGGATGGAAAGAATATGAGCTTGAAATAATGAGAGACCAAAATGATAACGCTGTAATAATATGCTCCATAGAAAATATAGACCCTATGGGAGTTCATACCGGAGACAGCATTACAGTAGCTCCCGCCCAAACATTATCCGATAAACAATATCAAAAATTACGAGACGCCTCCATCGCCATAATACGCGAAATAGGCGTAGATACCGGAGGCTCTAACGTTCAATTTGCGGTAAACCCTAAAAACTCCGATATGATAGTGGTTGAAATGAATCCCAGAGTATCCCGAAGCTCCGCTCTCGCCTCTAAAGCCACAGGCTTTCCTATTGCAAAAATAGCGGCGAAACTTGCCGTAGGCTACGCGTTAGACGAAATACAAAACGATATAACAGGCAAAACAGTATCATCGTTTGAACCTGCAATAGATTATTGCGCGGTTAAAATACCGAGATGGACATTTGAAAAATTTGCCAAAGCCGAAGACCTCTTAACAACGTCTATGAAATCGGTAGGCGAAACAATGGCTATAGGCGGAACATTTAAAGAAGCCTTTCAAAAAGCCTTGCGTTCCCTTGAAATCGGCAGAAGCGGTTTCGGAAGCGACGGCAAAGATACGCCCCGCTCCTTATCCGAAATAAAACAAAAACTCGCGGTTCCCAATTCCAAAAGAATATTCTATTTAAAAGAGGCGTTAACAAACAAAATAAGCATAAAAGAGATATATAAGCTTACGGGCATAGACCCTTGGTTTTTATATCAGTTTAAAGATATTGCAGAATACGAAACCAAAATAAAAGCGGAAGGTTCAAACATATCCGCAAAAACTATAAAAGAGGCGAAAAAAAAAGGCTTTTCGGACATTCAAATAGCTTTTCTTACTAAAAAAACGGAAGCGGAAATAAAACAAATAAGGCTTAAAGCAAAAATTATCCCCGCATATAAACTTATAGACACATGCGCGGGCGAGTTTGAGGCAAAAACTCCATACTATTATTCAACCTACCAAGAGGAGACCGAAGCGAGAATAAACGATTGCAAAAAAGTTATAATACTCGGCGGAGGTCCTAATAGAATCGGGCAAGGCATAGAATTTGATTATTGCTGCGTTCATGCGGCTTATGCTTTAAAAGAAGAGAATATAGAAAGCATAATGATAAATAGCAACCCCGAAACCGTAAGCACGGATTACGACACATCGGACAAACTTTATTTTGAACCGCTTACAAAAGAGGACATATTTAACATAATAGAATTAGAACAACCGGACGGAGTAATAATTCAATTCGGCGGACAAACCCCTTTAAATATGGCAGACGCTTTAAGCAAGGCAAAAATTCCGGTTTTGGGAACAAGCCCCGCAAGCATAGCGCAAGCGGAAGACAGAGAACTTTTTGCAAAAATGTTAAATAAGCTCGGGTTAATACAGCCGGAAAACGGAACCGCTTATACAATTAAAGAGGCGGTTAACATAGCCGAAACCATAGGATATCCCGTAATGGTAAGACCATCTTATGTTTTGGGCGGAAGAGGAATGGACAGAGTTTATAATAAAAAAGCGCTTATAAACTTTTTAAAGGCTACCGTAAAAGAATTAGATTCCGGAGCGGTTTTTTTAATAGATAAATTTTTGGAAAACGCCGTAGAATTGGATGTTGACGCCATATCGGACGGAAAAACAACAATAATCGCGGGCATAATGGAGCATATAGAACAGGCGGGAATCCATTCCGGCGATTCCGCATGCGTTATACCCCCTTATTCGATAAGCGATAAAATAATAGAGCAGATAAAAATCTCGGTTAAGGCTATGGCAAAAGAGCTTAAAGTAATAGGGCTTATGAACGTTCAATATGCGGTAAAAAATAATATACTCTACATATTAGAAGCAAACCCCAGAGCCTCCCGAACAATACCTTTTGTAAGCAAAGCGTCAGGCATTCCTTTTGCAAAGCTTGCGACAAAGGTTATGATAGGAAAAACCTTAAAAGAACTCGATTTAAAAGAGGCGAAAAAACCGCCCTATCATTGCGTAAAAGAGGCGGTTTTTCCGTTTGACAGATTTGAAAAAACAGACGCTGTTTTAGGTCCCGAAATGAAATCTACAGGCGAAGTAATGGGCATAGACCCGGATTTGGGATTTGCTTACGCAAAAGCTCAGTTTGCGGCGGGTCAAAACCTTCCTTTAAAAGGAACAATTTTAATAAGCGTAAATGATAAAGACAAAGAACCGGCGGCGCTAATAGCAAAAGATTTAAAAAATTTAGGATACAATATAGCGGCTACGTCCGGAACTTCGGCTTATCTTACAAATAAAAAAATCATCAATAAACAGGTAAATAAAATCTCCTTTAAAAGACCTAACCTTATAGACGCTATAAAAAACAAAGAAATACAATTAATAATAAATACCGCATCCGGCGGGGTTTCAAAAGAGGACGGAATTAAAATAAGACGCGCCGCCTTAAAATTTAAAATACCATATACAACCACAATAGCGGGCGCTTTAGCGGTATGCAAAGCGCTTAAGTCCTTAAAAGAAAAGCCGATGGAGGTTGCTTGCATACAAGCCTATAACGCTCTTTTTAAAAAAGAGTTAAACTAACGGATAAAACGATTATATAATTTTAATATAATAGGTTTTAACTATTCGATACTAAAAAAGTATAATACATATTGTAATTATTATAAATTTTAATAAAAATAAGGTAATATATTTGCAAGAAATTAATATCGATTTTAATATTTTCTTGCAAATATTAAGATAAGCTTCCCATTATTAAAAAAGGTTTTTAATCGCAAAAAGTTTTGTATAAAGGAACAAAGGATAAGATTAGAAGGCAATAATAAAGGGATTTCTCGCTACGCTCGAAATGACGGGAAATTTTTTTTGTCTATTATTTTAACATAAGTTATTTTTGATTGTCATTTCGAACCGAAGGGAGAAATCCCTTTATTGTTGCCTCTACATTTTTATAATTGGCTTTCTCATTATCGGCGTTTTATATGAAAAAAACTTGTAAATAAGGATAAATAATTATAAGGATGTTTCGATTTATTTTTTGCCCCCGTAGCTCAGGGGATAGAGCAAAGGATTCCTAATCCTTGCGCCGCAGGTTCGATTCCTGCCGGGGGCATTTATAAAAAGGTAGTAATATAAGGAACTTGTCCAGATTTTAAACGGCTTTGCGGAACTTTCGGAAAGCATAGAAATTAACTTTAAATGCCATAAAATGACACAAAAACGGCTTTTTTGACATTTTTTTTTGAC